>NZ_JAWLCK010000012.1:0-41665 GCF_041687175.1 Lutispora sp. | reverse complement strand
CCAGTCATACCCGGCATTATTAGTTCTGTTGCCCTTAATTGAGCCCTAAGCACAGTATCATATATCTCCTTCTGCCTTTCTGAAGCCTTTCCTATAACTACTGTCCTTGTCATATCTGAATAATACCCTTTATAGATAATTCCCATGTCGATAACAACAAAATCTCCTGGTTCTATCTTTTTATCAGTCGGCCTTCCATGAGGCATTGAGGATCTGGCACCTGATGCTACTATAGGCATGAAAAAGTAGGTCTCTGCATCTTTATCTATCATTTCCTTCAATATCAATGCATTGACTTCCTTTTCAGTCATACCTGCCTTAATACTTTTAATAACATCCATCATTATTTCATCTGTAATCCTGCATGCCTCTTTAAATAGTTCCAGCTCTTCTTCGGATTTGATCATCCTTATTTCATTTAACATCCTTGAACCATTTACAAACTTTGCTGAAGGCACATTCTTTTCAAACTCTTTGTATAATCCTGCAGTCATGAAGTCCTCTTCTATGGCAATAGTTTTATATCCTCTTTCATTCAAATATTCAAAAATGGTGTAATCCTTATGGATTGAAACAAGCTCATAATCGGGACATTCTTTCTTGACTTGTGTAAAGTATCTGAAATCTGTAGCAAAATCAGCATTCTTTTCACTTACCACAGCATATCCGGTACTTCCGGTAAAACCGCTTATGTATCTTCTATTGATTGGGTTCATTGATAAATATGCATCTATATTCTCATCTTTCATTCGCTTCCTCAGGTCTTCTATAGGTTTTTTCATATTACCACTCCTCATGGGCTTATTATTGTATCATCACTGCTCATAGTATATCACATACAATGTCCTCTTTCATGCCAGGAAGTTTAGCTTCTGAGCCTTATATAGTTAAATTTCGTAATATTTGTTACAGAAAAAAGCAATACTTACCATTACAATATCAATATAAGGATTGCAATTTTATATTATCTATACAATTACACTATGAAAAAGAAAGGAAGAATTAAATGAGCAATTTGAATTTGCTTAAGAGACAACATAGAGATATTTTAACAATTATCAACAATATTGAAACCTTGATTATGAATGATAATCTGGCTGTATACGCAAAAGATATTTCATATAATTTAAATATCTTGGCAGGTAAATTAAAAATGCATTTGATTTCTGAAGACAAGTTCTTGTACCCTCAACTCATGAATAGCAACAAAGAAGATGTATGGAATATTGCACATGCATTTAATTATGAAATGGGCAGCGTTGCTGAAAGCTTTACTTCTTTTGTTCAAAGATATAATGTACCTGGTAAAATTCTTAATAACAAAGAAGGTTTTATTGCAGAAAGCAAGATAATTTTTGACATGATAAAAAACAGAATAAATAAAGAAGACGATAAGCTATATCCTTTGCTTGAATATTAATGTATTATTGCTTTGCCTAAACATCACAATATGGGAGGCAATAAAAAAATAATACGTGGTTGTTGATTTCATCAAGGAGGAACTCATAACACTAAACAACTTGTTTATCATCTTGAGACATTTTTATCATTATCTCAGCAACTACCATAGCATCATAAAGTCCCCTATGCTCAAGCTTGTTTATAACACCTAAATGGCGAGCAACAGTATTCAACTTATGATTCTCCAATCTAGGATAATGCCTCCGGGATAATGCAAGGGTATCGATTACCTTGTTGGTTATACGACATCCCAATTTCATACCCTCATGGTTTATGAATTTCATATCAAAGGAAGCATTATGAGCAGCAATAGGCAGACTTCCGATAAACTTTAAGAATAAAGGTAAAGCATCTCCTATTTCAGGGGCATTACTCACCATTTGCTGGTTAATGCCATTTATCTCTGTTATGTGTTTTGGAATAATGCAGCATGGATCAACAAAGGTCTGAAACTCATCAATAATTTTATAGTTTATCACCTTGACAGCTCCAATTTCTAATATTTTGCATGGTGGAGCGAAACCAGTGGTCTCCAGATCAAATGCTACAAAATCCTTCGGTATCTTGATCATATTTATACCTCACAATCCATAAAGTAGTTATTCAAATTTTAACATAAATTCTATTCCAAAATCATTAGTTTTTCGCCAGATATTCATGCTCAAATCCAATATTTATATGCTGTAGAAGTATCAGAGGATACTGTGCATTACAAAATACGAGAGGATAGCCTCTCAACTACCCTCTCATTCTATACAGCATTGTCCACACTTCTTCTCTGGTTACAACATCCTTTGGTCTAGTAGCATCGCTTATTCCATTTTCTTTTACCCATTTCCATGCATCCTTTGCCCAATCGCTTACTTTATCTTCTTCTTGTTGCTTTAATAACTTATCCATTTCCTTTTGAATTCTGCCTAAGAAATCATTCCAATAGGGTAGTATCTTCCATGGACACTGTTTTCCTGACCAGCTCTTGTGAGTGCGTACCCTATCTATACCCCATCCACGCTCAACAAGCATTTTTGCTATTAATTCTATAGCATTTTGTTCATTCTGTTTGTAGTTGCCACTCTCGCATATCTCTATGCCTATGCTGGTACTATTCCCTTCGGCTTTTCCGCTGTGATAGGCTACTTCATCTAAAGGTATGCATTCAACTGCCTGTTTTTCATCTATTGCAATATGAAAGCTAGCAGTTCTTTTATTATCAGGATTCACTAACCAATTTCTTTCGTTCATTGCAGTGCTTTTAGGATTGCCTGTATTGTGTACAGTAATAGATGTCATATTTGCTTTTATTCCAGGCCTTTTTCCTTTTCTTATAGGAATGTGATTTATAACATATTCCATACTCTTCACCACCCCACTATATCTTATTCGATTCTAGAATACTTGTTCAATATTTCATCATACAAGCAATTCATAATCTTATTTTAATTATATAATAACTATAGTTACTATAATTTTCCCTGAATCTCCATATAGTTCGACTTTCGCACTTGAGTTCATATGCTTATTTCTGGATATAAAGGGCAGTATAGAATACAACGACGCGTTTATGATTTTAATAAGGATATCAAAACTGTTTATTTCAGCTCTGTGCCTGCTTGTAAAATATTAATATATCCAAAATAAGAGAATTTTCTATTACGTTGAGCATTCGAGTTACTTCTCAGTAAACCTATATTGCAGAGCTCATTAACTAGTGTACTTGCTGTTGGATATGATACTTCTAACATTTGAGAAACTTTATTAACAGTTACAATTGGATTCTCAAATAGCCTTTCTAAAAGTTTTAATCCGTTTGATGGGTTTCTTAATTGCTGATTTATTTTTAATGCATGATGATCTTTCATTTCAAGAATTCGTTTTGCAGTATCAATTGCTTCATCCGACACCTCAGCTATACCTTTAAGAAAAAACTTTAACCATCCTTCCCAATCACCTTTTAATCTTATATCCATTAGACGATCATAATATTCAACACGATTTTTTTTGAAATAAAAACTCAAATATAATAGAGGTTTTGATAATATTTTTTGTTGGTATAGCCAAAAAGTTATTAACAATCTTCCCATTCTCCCATTGCCATCTAGAAATAGATGTATCGTTTCAAATTGAGCATGGATCAAACCTATCTTTATCAGTGGTGGTATGTCATCATCATCATTTATAAACATCTCCAAATTATTCATGGCATCTAGCATTTCTGGTACTGGCGGGGGAACAAATGCTGCATCTAAAAGAGTAGATCCAGCAGGTCCAATCCAATTTTGTGACTTTCTGAATTCCCCCGGATTTCTTTCTCCACCTCTAGCATTTTTAAGTAAAACACCATGGATTTCTCTTATTAGTCTTAAACACAAAGGTAAATCCTTCAGTCTTTCTATACCATAGTTCATAGCATTTACATAATTCACTACTTCTTCAACACTTTTTTCTTTGTATTCTTGGTTTTCTTCATCATTTTCAAGTATATCTATTAATGATGCTTGCGTACCCTCAATCTGTGAACTTAAAACAGCTTCTTTTTTTACATACATTGCAACAAATAAATCAGGATTGGGTAGAGTTTGAGTTATGCCATCCAATCTACCTAATTTTCTGTCTGCAGCAGACAATAGATTTATCATTTCGCTGTCTATATGTATAGGTGGATCTGGCGGCAAAGGATTTGGAATAAATGCAGCGTAATTAGATATCTGCCTTATAAACCTGCCTGAACGATTCTGACTTTTCATAGCATACAACAACTCCTTTAAATATAGATAATTAATATCATATTAAAACTTATATATTTTTTTTAATAAAATCCCGCTAAACTAAATATTATTTACATATATTTTAATAAGAACATTAAAGAAGCAACCTTATTAAAATTTTAGCTTATTTTTTTTAATAAAGCAATTATTATAGCTAACTTATATGTAGTTTTTTGTATAATTGGTTTTAAATACTATTTGCTCACAGAGTACACCTTAACATTCTATTATGTTAAGTAATAGCAAATTATTAAAATTTAGTTTTGACTTATTCTATAGATGCGCGTCTACCTGCTTCAGTCGCTTCGCTCCCTATCACGCAAGGGTGGAAAAATACTCCCGTTCGAGTACCTTTACTAGCTACCTAAACATAAAGGGTTCTATAATTAATATTGGGGTGTAAAATCTCTAACATTTTTTCAAAAAAAGATGCACTTATAAGCAAAACTCTCTAAAATGTTAATTGCGGAGAAAAACATTGAAAGGAGTTTTGATATAAGTGCACTCTTATTCTACTGCAAATTTATTAAATTTAAAAGGGGTTTTTGTAAATAAGGTTTCCCATTCTTATGAAAGCATCAAAATATTTATTTCTACCAAGCCAAAGAAAACTAAATGCCCTCTTTGCGGTTTAGTAACTTCAAAAGTTCATGATTATAGAAATCAAATAATCAAGGATCTACCTATCTCCGCAAAATATGTATACCTGGTACTTAGAAAGCGAAGATATGTCTGCAGCTGTGGCAAGAGGTTCTATGAGAAATATGACTTCCTGCCAAGATATTACCGTATGACAAATAGGATGGCTGCTTATATTTGCGATGAATTAACAAAGTCCGTTTCTTTATCATTTGTTGCTGAACAATCAAATGTATCTGTACCAACAGTAATAAGGATATTTGATAGAATTCAATACCCAAAGCTCAATAAGTTACCTGAAGTACTTTCTATTGATGAGTTTAAAGGTAATGCAGAGACTGGGAAATATCAGTGTATACTTGTTGACGCAAAGAAGAATAGAGTCTTGGACATTCTGCCAGACAGAAAACAAAACTGTCTTATTGAATATTTTTCATCAATTCCAAGGCACGAAAGGCTTAAGGTTAAGTTCTTTGTTTGTGATATGTGGAATCAATATGCTGATATTGCCTGTATCTTTTTTCCAAATGCAATAATAATCATAGATAAGTATCACTTTATTAGGCAAGTTACATGGGCTATTGAAAACGTTAGAAAAAGAATTCAAAAGACTATGCCAGCAGCATTAAGGAAGTACTACAAACGAAGTAAAAGTCTTATTCTCAAAAGAAATCATAAACTTACTGAAGAAGATAAACAAGCCCTTGATTTGATGCTTTTATATAACGATGATTTAAGACAAGCATATTTACTTAAAGAGTTATTCTATGATATATGCAATATGAATAAGTACTCAGAACAAAGAAAAGCATTCTTAGACTGGATAAAATATGCTGAATCAGTTGGTATCAAAGAATTTGAGTCCTGTATTGGTACATTTAGAAACTGGCACAAAGAAATCTTAAATGCCTTTAAGTATGGCTATACAAATGGAGCAACAGAAGGGTACAACAACAAGATTAAAGTATTAAAACGAATATCCTATGGCATAAGAAATTTCAATAGATTTAGAAACAGAATTTTACATATATGCTAAATTAACAATTAAAATACATAGAAAATCCGCAGTCAACGGGAGTTGGCTTATTAAGTGTGCAAAAAAACATCATCTTCATCTACATAACACTAAAATGCTCATAAAACAAGTTAAGGGTAGGAATTTTTAAGATTCCCACCCCAACAATTGACAAAGAGTCTTAAACACTACATTGTTATGTAGTGCCTACAGTTTCTTATGGTGCGCCCAGAGGGACTCGAACCCCCGGCCAACTGATTCGAAGTCAGCGACTCTATCCAACTGAGCTATGGGCGCTTATGTATATTTCTTAACTTTTCAAAAATAAAAATAAATGGAGCGGGTGACGAGATTCGAACTCGCGACTTTCACCTTGGCAAGGTGACACTCTACCACTGAGTTACACCCGCGTACTCCATTGATTGCTTGTAAATGGTGCGGGATAAGGGACTTGAACCCCCACGTCGTTGACACTAGATCCTAAGTCTAGCGCGTCTGCCAATTCCGCCAATCCCGCATATTTAGTTTGTTGCATATTACATGGTCGACATATTTAACAGCCAACCAGTCAAAGAAAAATTGGCTGGGGTGGCTGGATTCGAACCAACGGAATGCCAGAGTCAAAGTCTGGTGCCTTACCCCTTGGCTACACCCCAGGATGTCATTTATGGGGTGGATAGTCGGAGTTGAACCGACGGCCTCCAGAGCCACAATCTGGCGCTCTAACCAACTGAGCTATACCCACCACAATTATATAAATGGTGCGCCTGAAGGGAGTCGAACCCCTGGCACACGGATTAGAAGTCCGTTGCTCTATCCAACTGAGCTACAGGCGCATGTATGGAGCGGGTGAAGGGAATCGAACCCTCGCGATCAGCTTGGAAGGCTGACGTTCTACCATTGAACTACACCCGCTTGTTATTTAATTGTTACCGACATTTATAAATTATAGCATCTGTTTTATGGTCTGTCAATAACAATTTTTACATGATTTCCAAAGGGTTATAGCGTATATTATTTCTAATTGTTAATGTTAAATCAGAAACCTTTCTTAGTATATAAGAATTTTATCTTTCAGTCAATAACCAAAAAAGCACAATTTAAAAGTATTGTTTTGTTCTATCTATTAATTTCTACATTGTTTCTTTATTTATTCGTGTTTTGTGATGCTGATTGAATTAATTCCTTTTTTAATTTCTCCAATGCATTGGCTCTGTGACTTATTTTGTTCTTTTCTTCTGAAGTTAATTCAGCCATGGTCTTGTCCAATCCATCGATTATAAAAAGAGGATCATATCCGAAGCCATTATCTCCTTTTTCTTCATGTCCAATAGCTCCATTTATATAACCTTCTGTAATTATTTCTTTGCCGTCAGAAAATATAAAAGCTATTGCACTGACAAATCTGGCTTGTCTTTTGTTCTCCGGAATATCTTTCATATTCTGCAAAAGTTTTTTATTGTTTGCCTTATCCTTTTCATTTCCTTCTACTCCTGCGTATCTTGCTGAGTATACTCCGGGTTCTCCATTTAATGCAAAGACTTCAAGGCCTGAATCATCTGCGATGCTGGCCTTTCCTGTTAGTCTCCATATCTCTCTGGCTTTTATCAGTGCATTCTCTCTGAAAGTAGTTCCATTTTCCTCTATATCAATTTTTATTCCTACATCATCCAGAGAAAGCACCTCATACCCAATGTCCTTTAGTATAGCTCTTATCTCTTCCAGCTTGTGCTGATTATTGGTTGCTGCTACTACTTCCAATATTTCCAACTCCTATCTTATCAGCCAGTTCTCCAAGGCTTTGCTTTTGTATTTTAATTAATTCCATTATGCCCTTTTCTGCGTATGTAAGCATTTGGTCCATTTCTTGTCTGGTAAATGGTTTTTCTTCTCCTGTACCTTGTATCTCTACCAGCTGACCCTTTTCTGTCATGACGATATTCATGTCCACCTGGCATGTAGAGTCTTCTGCATAATTCAAATCCAGCATTACAGTATCATCTTTTATTCCCGCACTGACAGCCGCGACAAAGCTATTCAACGGCATCTTTGAGATTTTTCCCTGTTCCAGAAGCTTGCCAAAAGCATCTGCCAAAGCCACAAAAGCCCCCGTTATTGAGGCAGTCCTTGTACCTCCGTCTGCTTGTATTACATCACAATCGATAAAGATAGTTATTTCTCCTAATGATTCCAAATCTACCACTGACCTCAATGCTCTTCCAATAAGCCTTTGTATTTCCATGGTTCTACCGTCAACTTTACCTCTGCTTGAATCTCTAGGCTTCCTGACTTCCGTAGAGCGAGGAAGCATACCATATTCTCCTGTAACCCAGCCTCTTCCCTGTCCTTTCAAAAAAGGAGGTACTCTCTCTTCAACACTGGCAGTACAAATAACCTTTGTATCTCCCATTTCTATCAGCACGGATCCTTCAGCATGCTTTAAATAATTCCTGGTGATCTTAACAGGCCTTAGTTGATTTAATTCTCTTCCATCTATTCTCTCCATTTTCATTCATCCTTTCATACAGCAGTTACCTTATGTACTTTAAATAAAACCCACTTGAGTTAACCCAAGTGGATATCAAATTCTATTCATAAAAATTCACGAATACGGGCACATCCAGATATTCATTTGAGCCGATGCTGTCAGTGTCGTCTATGGTTTGTCCGTTTACATACAGTCTAACCTTATTTATAGCCGGAAACTCCTTTAGAGTTAATGTCACAGATTTAATTATAGCTCTTTCTTCTGCAGCAGAACTTACATTGAGTATTTCCTTCGAAAAGTTTACATAGGCGATACCATCATTGACTTCCACATCCAAAAGTCTGGTGCCTGCAGGGAAAGGATTTACAAGCCCTGTGCCTGGATTTGGTCCCTCCAGCAACACATCCAAAGCTGCCTGGGCACTGTTTGTGTACCCTGAAACAAGTTTTGTCAATGGAACAAAATATGAATAATTTCCTTTTCCCTTCTTTTGATAGTATACCATAACCTTTGATAATTTATCACTTAAATTTTCCGGTTTTACTAAGTTGATTTCTGTTCTTTTTAAAGCTTCGCCAATTTTTGTTCCGTAGGGCATTTCATCAATGGTTTTTCCATCAACCCTTATTTGTACGGATTTAATATTGGGAAACTCTGTCAAAGTGTATACCAGCGCCTTAACACCTAAAGCTTCTCCTTCTGCGCTGTCAAAATTTAAAAATTCTTGGGAAAAATCCAAAATAGCTAAACCGTCATCCTTTATTACAGCCCCGTTTATCTTAGTTCCTTGAGGTAATGTTGGCAATAATCCTGTAGGCTTCAAGTCTTCCATCAGTTCAGGACTGTATATTATGCCCTTTATTGCAGCCTTAGCCAATCCCAAATCACCCTTGGGTATGTATCTCATTACAGGTACCAATAAATTTTCATAGTCCTTATAATATAATACTGTTGCTCTTGTATCATTGGGCTGCTCTGCTGAAACTTCACTCAAGTCTTCTGTTACCCTTTCCTCCTCTTCCACAGGCTCCATTTCTACTGCTGTTTTCTTGTTGAAAAATTCCCTGAGAGAGGTTAGTGGATTGGTGCATCCTGTAAGAGTTATGCATAATAGGACAACTGCTACCACCAAAAGTTTTCTTTTCAACCTTTTCACCCCCTAAAAGTTCTATATTATATATATTAGAGGGCTACAAGGTATATTCATTTATTTAAGTGGGTCGAAGTACAGTATCTCGCCTTCTATGGAATCATTTATATATAGAATACCCAATGAGAAACTAGGTTGAAATCTTCTGTCTGTCGGAGAACCAGGGTTAAAAAGAAGGACTCCTTCAAATACTTCATTATAGGGCGCATGGCTATGACCAAACACTATGCAGTCAACTTTATCTTCCATGAATTCAGCGTAGGCATTTAAATATGTCTTATCCCGGCCATATCCATGGGTTAAACCTATCCTTTTGCCTCCTGCTTCAATAATTCTTCTTTCTCCATACTTTTCATATATTTCAAAGCTGTCATTGTTTCCTGCCACCGCGTATACAGGTGCTATAGTCTCTAAGTCTGTTATTACATCCTCCAACAACAAGTCCCCAGCATGAAGTATAAAGTCTACTCCTTTAAAAGAATCAAATACAAAATCAGGAAGAGCTTTAGCTCTTCTTGGTATATGGGTATCTGATATAACTCCTATTTTTATCATTTTTCCTCCGTTAATGTTCCGAATTTAGATAAACCATTCAATGGGTTTACCATACGATGTTTATAATAAGATTCTTCGCTTGCGCTCAGAATGACAGATTATCGTGTGTTTCATTGTAGTGCTTTTTTTAGGTTTTCCAAATTTTCATACATTATAGTTATGTAATCCATTCCTTTATCCATCTCTTCTTTCGTTAAGCCATGGGCTGCATTAAGAGTTAACACTTCCCCGTCTATTTCTCTTGCAATGGTTTCCGAGTATTTAGGATTAACAAATTTCTCAACAAATATATATCTGATATTGTTGTCTCTGCAAATTTTCACAATCTCACCTAGCTTTTTAGTGCTCGGTTCCTGCTGGGGAGAAATTCCCCTTATAGGAATCTGTTTCAAATCATATTCTTTGGCAAAATATCCAAAGGCTTCGTGTGAAGTTACTATGATGTTTGTATTAAAGTTTTTGGCAGCTTCTCTTATATCATTATCCAACTCGTCAAGACGAGCTGCAAGTTTATCATAATTGGCTCTATAATGCTCTTCATTGGAGCTATCCATTTCAATCAATGCATTTAGTACATTCAATGCTTCCTTTTTCAGATTCATTGGACTTACCCAGACATGAGGGTCATAGTTACCATGATCATGGTCATGATCTTCTTCTCCGCTTATAAGTTCTATGCCTTCGCTTGCTTCAACTATTTTTGTTCTGCCGGTATCCATATTTTCAATGACCCTGTCAACCCAACGCTCCATGCCGGCACCGTTGTATATGAAAATATCGCTTTCCTGAAGCTGTGCCATAGTCTTTAAAGTAGGCTCCCAATCGTGAGGTTCTACCCCTGCAGGTATCATATTGATGACTTCAGCTTTATCCTGTGCAATTTCTTCTGCAATAAAATACATGGGATAAAAGCTGGTAAATATCTTTAGCTTACTCTTCCCCTCATTATTTATAACATTGTTTGATACATCTTTTTCACAGCCTGTTATTATAAAGACTAATGCAATTAGTAGAATAAATATTGTTACTGCTCTTCTCATACTATACCTCCATTTGCAAATCATTTGCATTTACATTGTATAGTATTCCCATGTTATTGTAAATATATAGCTTTAATAAAAATATTACAGACTGCCAAAGTTTGCTACATTATTTATCATTTAAATATTTGTATGCCAATAATGCCTGTAATGCGGCGCCTAGTGTCAGACAATCCTCGTCAACATCAAACATACTGTTATGAGCTGGATGAATTATGCCTTTTTCTTTGTTGCCGCAGCCTAGGAAATAATATACTGAAGGCCTTTCCATGGAGAAATATGCGAAGCTTTCCACGCCCATACTGGGATTCTTCAAATCTATAATCTTATCACTATCGATCAGCTCTAAAGCAGTTTCCCGGGAAAATTCCAGCATAATATCATCATTGTGTACACTGGGATATCCGTCAATCATGTTGATTTCCGCGCTGCCTCTCATGGATGCGGATACTCCTTCCACTATTTCCATAAATCTCGATTTCAAGAACTGCCTGTGCTTACTGCTCATTGTTCTCATGGTACCCTTAAATTCCACTTCATCAGGAATAATATTTTCGGCTGTACCACCGTGTATAGCACCAATAGTAAGGACCGCAGGCTCTGTAGGAGATGTTTCTCTGCTGATCATTGTCTGCAGTGCATTTATAACATTGCAGCTTATTGTTATAGGATCTATTCCCATTTCAGGGTGAGCTCCGTGAGAACCTTTCCCTCTTATCTTCACGCTGAAAGGATTAGAAGCCGCATATGCTGCCCCTGATTTTAAACCTATGGTGCCACATTGGAGACTTTCATCCACATGGAGCCCAATGACTGCATCCACATGAGGGTTCTCTAGAACTCCTTCTTCTACCATGAATCTTGCTCCCCCTACTGTTTCCTCAGCGGGCTCAAAGAGCAGTACCACATTTCCTTTCAGTTCTTTCTCCATGCTCTTCAGAATCATAGCTGCTCCCAGCAGTATGGCCATATGGGCATCGTGGCCGCAGGCATGCATTTTCCCCGGAATCTCGGATTTATACTGGTGCTGTGCCTTTTCCTCAATAGGCAGGGCATCCATATCCGCTCTCAAGGCTATGGTTTTGCTTCCTCTTCCTTTTATCACTGCCTTTATACCTGTCCTTGCCACACTTTCATATTCAATTCCCATATTTTCAAGATATTTTTTAATCTTTTGGGAAGTCTTGTGCTCTTCGAAACCTAGCTCCGGTTCTCTATGGAAATCTCTTCTTATGTTTATCAGCGTTTGTTTATACTCCATCGCTTTTTTATAAAAATCCATTATATATTCTCCTCTCAATAATTTGGCCATGCTTCATTATGTTTTGCTTATTTGCTTTCTGATAAATTAATATTAAAATAAATTATAGCAATGTGCGGTATCATCTTCAATATAGGTAAACTGTATATTTCATATTACCTTAAGAAATAGTATAATTAGGTAAGGAGGGATGAATTTGAAATCAAAGGTTTATTTTTATAATATGAGGGCAGGAAGGCGTTCTGAGAGTATATCCCAAAAAGTCTCAAAGCTGTTTGATAAGGCAGGATTCAAAGATATAATAGAGCCAGATAAGCTAACAGCTATAAAGATTCATTTTGGAGAGAGAGGGAATAATGCTTTCATAAATCCTATTTATGTGAGGCATGTTGTTGATAAGATAAAGCAACAAGGCGGCAAGCCCTTTTTGACCGATTCCAACACTTTATATAAGGGCAGCAGATCCAACGGTGTGGATCACCTGGTGACTGCCATTGAAAATGGTTTTGCCTATGCCGTGGTGAATGCACCTTTAGTCATATCCGACGGTATATACAGCAAGGATTCAATGGATGTACATATTGGTAAGAAACATTTCAAGGATGTGAAAATATCCTCAGCCATATATTATGCAGATTCCATGATGGTCATGTCCCATTTCAAAGGTCATGAGACAGCAGGTTTTGGTGGAGCAATAAAGAACATGGCCATGGGTTGCGCTCCGGCAGCGGGCAAGCAGCAACAGCATTCAACGGCTAAGCCAAAAGTAGGGGAAATGTGCAAAGCATGTCAGATGTGTCTAAAAAACTGCCCTGCAGATGCTATCATAATGGTGGATGGCTCCGCATTTATCCAGGATGAGAAATGCATAGGATGCGGCGAATGTGTTTCCATGTGTATCTATAATGTAATAAGGCCTCAGTGGGGCACTGCAATGGATGCTTTCATCGAGAGGATGACTGAGTATGCTTATGGTGCCTGGGCAACAAAAAAGGGTAAAATCGCCTTCATGAACTTCGTTATGAATGTTACTCCCCTATGTGATTGCGTACCATGGAGCGATGCACCCATTGTACCTGATATCGGTATTCTGGCCTCCTTTGATCCTGTGGCTATCGATCAGGCCAGCTATGACTTGGTAAACAAGCAATCAGGCAATATGTTCAGTAAAATAGGCGACTGCGGCTGTGGTTTAGAAAGCGGTGAAGATAAATTTAAGGCGATACATCCGGATACCAAAGGAGAGATGCAACTATCCTACGGTGAGGAGCTTGGTATGGGAAGCAGAGAGTACGAACTTATAGAACTATAATCATATTTGACCCATAAAGAAAAGATCTTGTAAAAAGGTTCATAATCCTTTCTACAAGGTCTTTTCTTATTCTATTCTATTCTATTTTTAAACTATAAACACTATGTAGTGAATCCTTTCATTGGTAGAGAAACATCATGACAGCCAGAATAAAAGGTATAGCTGTAGCGATAAATCCCCCTGCCCCAGCCAGTTTGTCACCATTTTTCCAGCAGTAATACCCATAGCTGCCAACATATATAAGGGGAGGAACAAAAATTAACAGTAGATAATTCTTCATTCTTCCTCACCTTCCGCAGTCCTTATTGGTGCGCTTTTTATCATGGTCCCTGTCTTCCTCATCTTTACATCCACATCCACTATTGCTTTTACAGTTTCCATCCTCCCAATCCAGTTATACTTTTCCCATTCTTGTATAGTAAGAAAGTTCTTTACCACATGAGCACCAAAGTTCAGGAAGTCCACATTCAATTCTTTGGCTTTATCTATCAAAGCTTCTGCCTCCTTCTCTATGGTTTCTTCTATAGCAGTTTCCAGATAACCTATTTTACCTGTTTCTTCATAGTCTATCCTGCTTTGAATTGCCAGTATTTCTCCATGCAACATCAATTTTATATATATAGTAGGCTTGCCATCTTCAAATTCTACTTTAACCTTAGGCCTTGTTCTTTGTCTTAGATGCACGGATACATAGAGTTCAGGTTTTAGTGGGTCTTTTATGGTGAAAACTCCTTTATTGTAATCTCCTCTCAGTATTAGCATAATTCTAGTTTCATATCCGTTAAGCTCAGACACCATTCTATCTCCATCGAATACGGCTGTACCGAAAAATTCAATTGTATTTCCTCCTTTTCTAGGTATTTCGCCCGCTATTCTTTTTCCTAATTCTTTTTTTGAAATATTATTTCCTTCTTGTTGGGAGGGCAGATGATTGAAGTTGTTTACACCGGCCAGAATAGCAACAGGCTGCCTATAGTTTGATTTTAAGTCGCTGTAGTAATCCTTAAGCCTCATCTCAGGAAAGAAGCCTGTTTCCTTAGACTGCTCCATAAGGCCTTCCTGCAATCTGGCCATGGAAATCCCTATCTTAGGGTTAAACTCCTGTATAAGTGACTCTGCTGTGCAGGTTGATACCAACACCCCTGTAGTCCTTCTTATCTCCCTATACCTTATTGCTGGACCGAGACTCTCAGTAAACTTTCCATCTTCTGCAATATCCCTTGATATAACAATATATTTGGTATGTCTAAAGTTAAGGGTTCTGGCTATGGATGTATCCAGTACATTGACCGCATGAAAAAAAGATGGTGCATCTATAGTTATAGTTACATACTCAGGGGCTTCCTTGCCTCCTGACCCTTCTTTTGGCCCGCCAGTTCTCATATTGGTTATCTGAAAACTAAAGCGCCACTTATCCGCAACTCCTTTATCTATTCCTATTGTTGTAACATATGCATAATTATCAACCTCATGGGCATCGAAGCATGAGGTTGATAGAAAAACTACTGCAAATAATATAAACACTATACTAATTCTTCTCATCATAAGTCTGCTTCCCCCTTTTGAAGAAAAACCACATTATCCAGGCTATAAATATAGGAAAATAAAACCCTATCCAGCCATAATCTCTAAGGTTCGGAACTACATAATCCAGGATTATTGAAATAGAAGGAATTATTAGGGTTGCTATATATATGGTTATTGCAAAGGATATTATTATTGGTTTCTTGTCCTTTATATTAAATGCATGGCAATAGCAGTTGATTGAACCATAAAAAATTGAAGTTAGACCTATTAGTGTACTCAGATTCCATGTGAATATGAATACTACTTCTACTCTTTGAAAAAACCTTCCATATTGTACAAGTGATACCATTATATATAAAGGATCTGCAAGCTCAACTGCAATAAAATAAGGAAATGATGCAATTACGGAAAACAGTATGATTGCTATAGTTAAGCCTCCAAAAATCAGGCTTTTATAACCAATTTTCCCTGCATCTTTTGTATCATTCAAAGCCTTTGCAAAAACACCTATAAGAATTATTTCACCATATGCCGAGCTCCTCATTATTCCATTTTTTATAGTATTGCCTAGGCCATAGCCCAACAGGGGATAAAGTCTGTGGGCTTCAAAGCGCTGGTATGATAATATCATTACAATTAAAAAATTAAACAGCAATATGTAAGAAAATAATTTAGCTACCCTGCCCAACCCTTCGATACCTAAAAGGCATACAACAGTCATAGCTATAATGAACATGCCTACAATAAAACCAGGTGGAGTCTCATGGAGAAGGTATACATTGGTGGCATCGGTAAACTCCCTTAGAGTGATGCTAGCTGATAGAAACAGTATTAGACAGAAGATGAGAGCAAACAGCCTTCCTGCTTTTTTCCCCACTGTCTCATCATATATCTCAAGAATATTTTTCCCCGCATATGCTTTTGTCATCATGTGAATTAAGCTGAAGATTCCCATTGCCACAGCTGCAGATATAATAGTCATATACCATCCTGCAGTACCTACTTTTTGTACCACTGCCGCTATACTTGTAAAGAAAGCTTTGCAGACTATGGCGTTTACTACCAAACAGATCATCTCAATATTACCGATTTTACCTTCATCCATAAGTTAGCCTCCTATAATCTGTTATTTCTTCTTTCGTTTTTTAACAGCATTTAACTCATCAGGCCTGTATTTCATCGTATCTATAGGTTTAACTAAAATTATATCCGGACTGGTTCTCAGCTTAGGAGCAATAGGTGCCAGGAATGGTACACCAAAGGATTTCATTATACTCATGAGGGCAAAGAATACAAACATCCCTATTGATATTCCATAAAATCCTGCCAGATAGCCCATCAATATAAAAAAGAATCTGGTAATCCTAACAGCCGATGATAGAGAGTAATCGGGTATTACAAAGCTTGCAATACCTGATGCAGCAACTATTATTATTAGTATGGGGCTTACAAGACCCGCCTGCACCGCTGCTTGGCCTAATATCAAAGCGCCTACTATACCCAGGGTCTCGCCTATGGTTCCCGGAACTCTGGATGAAGCCTCTCTTATAAGCTCAAAGGCCACTTCCATGAGTGTAAGCTCTACAATTGTAGGAAAGGGTACACCTTCTCGCGCTCCTGCTATGGATGCCAGCAACTCAGAAGAAATCATCTCCTGGCTGTACAATACCAGGGCAATATAAAAACCGGGCAAAAATACTGCCAAAAATACTCCCAGCAATCTTATGAGGCTTATAAAGCTTCCATAATACCATCTCAGGCTATTATCCTCAGATGTATGGTATAAGTTGAAAAATGTTATTGGTACCGCATTGACAGAAGGTGAACCTTCTACCATTATGAGAGCTTTACCTTCCATTAATAAAGAAACTGCCCTGTCAGGCCTTTCCGTATTCAGCATCTGAGGGAAAATCATCCATTTATTGTCCTCTATCCTCTGTTCCAACATCCCACTGCCTATGATAGACTCTGATTTTACTTTGTTGATTCTTTTCTTCAACTCTTTGAGTATCTCTGGATTAATAATGCCATTCACATATATTATTGCGCATCCTATATTGTTCTCTGCCCCTATTTTCATATATTCCACTATAAGATTTTTATTTCTGAACAGTCTTCTCAACATAGAAACGTTTGTAGGCAAATCCTCTATGAAACTTTCTTTTGAACCCCTTATGGTCTTTTCATTCTCTGGTTTCTCTATGCTTCTTTTTGCATATTCTACGAGTTCTAACAGAAGGCATTTATTATAGCCATCAATAAAAAGAGCACAAAAACCATTTGTAATCATATTTTCAATCTTATCGAAAAGATTATGTTTTTTTACAATGCCTATATTGATTATATTGTCAGCTAGTGCATCTATCAGATCCGCCTCTTCATAATCCATTCCTCTAGTGCCTGACATAAGACTGTTTAGTAACGTTTCATTCAGTATCTTCTTATCTATCAAACCGTCTATGAAAACGAGAAAAGCATCAATGTGTCCGCATATTTTTAGTTCTCTTACGATGATATCGGCATTTTGAGGAATTCTGAAATCCTCCTTTATTCTCTTCAGATTTGCCTTTATATCAGAATAAATATAGGCTTCTTTTCCAGACCTATGTTCAATATTGCTATGTTCAATATCGCTATGCTCATTATTGTCATCTTCTTTAATCTCCAAAAGTTCAAACTTTTCCTTTTGAGGCTTTTCTTTATATATAAAAATATCCCATGGTTTTTTTTGCATAGTACTTTACCACCTCATTTTTCGGACATAGCCCTTAGAATGACGGTAAATAATCCGGCTTCTTAAATGTCCATATTATTTTTTATTATCTATAAATTTTCTGAAAACTATGCAAAAAGCCTCTGAATTAGCATTCAGAGGCCATGGTACAGTACTTATATATTAACTTTTCTCCAAAAACTTGGGACAGTAAGAAGCAGCATAGGATATATTTCCAACCTTCCAATAAGCATGGTCAATGATAATACCAACTTGCTCAATACAGACATCTGAGAGAAATTGCCCATAGGTCCTACCATAGCAAAACCCGGTCCAATATTGCTCAAAGTGGCTGCTACAGAAGACAGAGTGGTTATCATATCAAAACCGTCTATAGAAACCAAAAAAACAGCTGTTACAAATATAAAAAAGTAAGCAAAAAAGAAGCTTTTTATACCTGATAGTACCTTCCCATCCACTGTTTTACCACCAAACCTCACATGGTAAATAGCCCTGGGGTGGATTATCTGCATTAATTCTGCTTTTACAGCTTTAATAAGCAGCAATATTCTTATATTCTTTATACCTCCACCAGTTGACCCAGCGCATCCGCCTATGAACATGAGGAAAAACAATATCATCTTAGAAAACACAGGCCATTTATCAAAATCTACTGTACTATACCCTGTAGTAGTAATTATAGAAGCTACCTGAAAAGAAGAATGTCTTAATGCCTCTCCTAATGAGTATAATGAATATTTATATAAATTCACTGTTATGAATAGTATAGATGTAAATACCACAGTTATATAGAACCTGAATTCTTCATCTTTAAGCAACGCTTTAACATTGCCTTTCATCATCTGATAGTACAATGAAAAATTTGCTCCGGAAATCAACATAAATATGGTTATGATAACTTCTGCATATATATTATTATAGGCACCTACACTTATATTCTTGCTTGAAAATCCTCCAGTACCTACAGTGCCAAATGTATGGATACAAGAATCAAATAAGGGCATACCAGCTGCAACAAGCAATACTATTTGAACAAATGTTATTGCCAAATATATGCCATACAGTATCTGAGCAGTTTTGCCTAGCTTTGGAACTAGCTTACCGGGGCTTGGCCCCGGGCTTTCTGCCTTCATTATCTGAAATGCCCCTTCCCCTATAGAAGGCAGTATAGCTAAAGTTAGTACCAAAACTCCCATACCACCTATCCAATGGGTGAAGCTCCTCCAAAACAGCAATCCTTCAGGTAGGCTCTCAATTTCATTCAGTATGCTGGCACCTGTTGTTGTAAATCCTGATATGGCTTCAAAAAAGCTATCTATAATTGAAGGTATTGCCCCACTCAAATAAAAAGGTAATGCTCCAAAAAAAGAAATAAGAATCCATCCAAATCCTACTATGGCAAATCCATCTCTTGCATAAATGCTTCTTCTTTCCGGCTTCACATTGATTAGTAAAATTCCTGATAAAATGATTATCAATAATGTATAAGCAAAAGCAGCCATTACTCCATCATGATATACGCCTGAAACCACCATAGAGGGTAACATAGCAATTGCTTCACATATTAATAATACTCCCAAGCTTCTTAATATTATTCTGAAGTTCAACTTGAATACCTCCTGAAGATTCTACTATAAGATCGTCCAGTTCACTTATCTTACTATTCTTGGATATAATGATTACCCTGTCATCTTCATAGATCATATCATTACCATGAGGTATTACTATCTCATTTTTCCTTACTATAGTAGCAACTATTACATCCTTAGAAATCTTTAGCTTTTTCAATGGTATATTAATAATTTTGCTATCGCCCTTGGCTATTAATTCTATTATCTCAGCCTGCCCTTCAAGAATTCTGTGTAAAGTTTCTACAGAGTTACCCCTTACAAATTTCAAAATCTGATCTGTAGTCGTAAGCTTAGGGCATATTACATTGTCAATGCCAAGTTTCTGAATGACTGCCATATAGTTCATTCTACTAATCTTTGCTATGACTTTTTTTGCTCCATTCTGCTTGGCTACAAGTGCTGCAATAAGGTTTTCCTCATCCATACCTGTGAGTGAAATGAAGGCATCCATCTCACCTATATTTTCAGATAATAGCAATCCCTCATCTGTACCATCACCGTTAATGATGAGAGTATCTGGCAGCAATTCTGCGAACTCTTCACACTTTTGCCTATCTATTTCTACTATTTTAAGTCTTATACCCATTTCGCTAAGCATCTGTGTCAGATAATAGGCAATTCTACCAGCACCTACCACCATAACATTCTTTATTTTCACTTGAACGATTTTACATGTTTTAAGGAAATACATTATTCCTGATGGATTCCCTAATATATATATCAAGTCATCTTTTTTTATCTGGAAATCACCCTTTGGAACTATAGCCTTTCCATCTCTTAATACAGCACCAATGAGTATAGGATGGAGATTTCTGTTAGGGAGATTCTTTAACTTCATGCCTACCAAGGGCATATCCTCAGTAATCTTCAATTCTATCATCTTCACTCTGCCTTTGGCAAAGCTTAGAACATCTATTGCAGAAGGGAAAGACAAATTAAGGGCTATTTCTTCTGCTGCAGCATGTTCAGGGTTTATAACCATATCCAGGCCAATTTGCTCCTTTAGTATGGTTAACTCTCTAGCGTATTCCGGGTCTCTAATCCGTGCAACGGTCCTTACAGCTCCGAGTTTCTTCCCAGTAAGGCAGCAAACCATATTTACTTCATCACTATCCGTAACAGCTATCAACAGATCTGCTTCCTTTATGCCTGCTTCCATCAATACATTAGTGCTGACACCATTACCTTTTATGCAAAGCACATCTAAGTTCTCTTCCGCTTTTGCCAAGGCTTCATAATAGTTATCTATTATTGTTACATCATGGTTTTCTTGCGAAAGAACCAGAGCAAGGTTGTATCCAACTTTACCTGCTCCAATTATCAAGATTTTCATCGAATAACCTCCAAGTATATTTACATGTGGATTAACCCATTATCAATCATTTTACATTAATAGTAAAATAACTACAAACTCAGAAAAAGCCGTTTTGCTTGTTAATAAGCCTATTTCTGCTTATATGGTTGTAAAATCCATGAATAAATCCAAAATAAATGGAATAACTCCCATATACTATTTTTTTCAAAATATTATTATCAATCTTATAAATATATCTAATACTATTTTATCACTGTGCTGCAAATTATAAATATGGTTATATATTCTTCTTTTATTAACATAACTAAAAATACCATATGTTTTCTATGGTATTTTTAAAATCCATAATAATCAATTTTTCCCTTCGAAATATTTCATCATACCCATAAATATGGCCCAGGCTAATTTCTCCTGGTAGTTCTCATCTTGGAGGAGCCTTTCTTCTTCATAATTAGATAGGAATCCACATTCCACCAAAACACCAGGCATCTTATTATTTTTCAATAAATATACAGTATCTATGCTTTTGGCTTTTCTGGTATTATTATTCTGTATTACATCTATCAACTCGGTTTGAATAAGCTCAGCCAGTTTTTTCCCCTCTTCATCTCCGCTATTATAAAAGCACTGGGCTCCATAGTATTGGGACTGGGGAAAGAAATTAAGGTGTATGCTGATGAGGATGTCTGCCTCTGATTCGTTTATCATTTTGTGTCTTTCTCTCAGGTCTTCGTTCTTTTTATCCCTTATCCTTGCTCTTCCTTCACTGTAGAGACCACTGTCATCTTCTCGTATCATCAACCCAACTCCACCGGACTGTTCTATCAATTTTCTAAGTTTAAGTGCTATTTCCAGGTTGATATTGTCTTCCAATACCCCAGTTCTCCCTATTGCTCCAGGATCAATTCCACCATGACCAGGATCAATCATAACTACTTTGTTTTTCATTGGCAACCTGTTTGTAATCATAGCATCAGTATAAAGCAGTGAAGAACAAAAGAAAAGTAGAATAAGTACCATAGTCATAGCTATTATTTCTACCAAAGCTTTTCTATCAATAATGATAAGTTTCAATCTAGCACCCCCAAAAACTCTTATAGTATAAAATATAAAGATAAAGTTTGTAATATTCATGAAAATATCATTGTGATATAATTATTACTATACATATAAAGAGGAGGGGTTAAATTGACAGATATAAGAATCAGCAAACTGGCAAAACTGTTGGTAAACTATAGCCTGAGACTGAAAAAAGGGGATACTTTCATGATTCAGTCCAAAACTGCATGTGCTCCTTTAGTAAAGGAAGTATATAAGGAAGCACTTATTGCAGGCGCTCATCCTATGGTATTCACTAATCTGGAAGATTTAAACGAAATATTTTATAAATACGGAAGCGATGAGCAGCTTTCCTATGTAGCACCTTATTCCATTGACTTGATTAAAAACGTCGATGCTTTTCTTTCAATATGGGGTGAATACAATACCAAATCACTTACCAATATAGATCCGGCAAGAATGAAGATTAGATCTCAAGCTTTAGGGGAGTATAATAAAATTTACATGGAGAGAATAGGTAACGGCTCTCTTAGATGGTGTGGTACCGAATTCCCTACCAATGGTTGTGCCATGGATGCTGAAATGTCATTATCTGAATATGAAGATTTTGTTTATGGAGCCGGGCATATAGATGCAGATGACCCTGTAGCCCATTGGAAAAAGGTACATGATGAGCAAGAAAGATTGGTAGAGATACTAAATACAAAATCGGAGTTTGAAGTTATCTCAAAGGATACCCATTTAAAGCTAAGCACAAAGGGGAGAACCTGGGAAAACTGTGACGGCAGAGTAAACTTCCCCGATGGAGAGATATTCACTTCGCCGGTGGAAGAATCTATAAACGGTTATATTAGATATACATATCCGGCTATATACGGTGGAAGAGAAGTTGAAGATATAAGATTGACCTTCAAGGATGGAAAAGTAGTGGATGCTAAGGCTTCAAAAGGAGAGGATTATCTGCTTCAAATGCTGGATGTAGACAAAGGTTCAAGATATGTTGGAGAATTTGCCATAGGTACCAACTATGATATACAGAGGTTTACAAAAAATATACTCTTCGACGAAAAAATAGGTGGTACTATTCATATTGCTATAGGTGCAGGCATGATAGAATGCGGTGGGAAAAATATATCCAGCATCCATTGGGATATGATATGCGATATGAAGGATGGTGGAGAAATATTCGCCGATGGAGAATTGATATATAAGGATGGGAAATTCACCATATAATAGTGAAAAAAGCTGAGACGGTTTGCAGTCTCAGCTTTTTTATTCTATCTCTTATATCTTACTCTTGATAGTATTAGATACAGCACAGCTACCTCAATAGGCGCCATTATGGACTTTGATATTATCCTCGCAGGCAGCAGCACCCAGAAGCCTTTTTTCAGCAGAATTGTAAGCCATAAAGTGCTTAGCCCCAGAGATACTAATAAAGATGTGATTAATACAGTCACTGCAATTTTCCACAGGCTATAAGATTTATCTTTATTAAATATTAAGCCCGGGATCAGTCCCACAAGCATGGCGCTTATTGTAAAGCCCGGGAAGTAAGGGCCACCTCCACCACCGAACATCATCATGCCTGCCAGGTCTGCAATTGCTCCTGTGAGCCCTCCAATGGCAGGTCCTAACATTATGCCTGACAACAAAATAGGTATTTCTCCAAAGCTAAGTCTCACAGCACCACCTGCCAGATAGATACCGAAAAATCTGGTAAGAATTATACTCATGCCTGCAAGCAATCCCCCAACCGCAAGGGAAGTTGTGCTTACTCTCTTGGTTACTTTAATCAAAAAAACCTCCTCCTTCTTTAGCCTGACAGGTCACACTAAAGAAGAGTTGGCTTCTCTATGTGACAGCGGATGCGATACTGCACCGCAGGATATACCTTTCGTTTAGCGGCAACTTCCCATCCGCTAACACTTAACGCGCAGTATCTACTCTGTCAGTTATTTATTTTATATTAATATTAATACTTTTCATGCTGGTTTACAACTATTTAATATAACCTTTTTTCGTAAGTTTCTCAATATGCTGTTTTAGTTTCTCGTCTATGGAAATGTTGTAATTCTCTTCTAGCACATACATCATTGAGACAGCTACCTGGGCAACATCCAATAGTTCTTCAGCTATCCTGTTAATAACCACAGTCTCTTCCATTGTACATTTTTCACCATTTAGCCCTCTGTATTTACCAATGAGTTGAGCCAGTTCTCCTGCCTCTTCCATAAGCTTAAGGGCTGTAGATTCAATATTAGGTTTAAGATTGTTAAGCCTTGGCAGACTAACGCTTTTGTACTCTGTTGACCTCATTTCAATACCTCTTTCCCCTTTTATATCCTATTATTTATATATTTTAAATCTATCTTCTATTGGCATGAATTCTTTCTCTCCTGCTGGAGCTATTGGCTTTCCAAAGGGCATCTGTGCGATTAACTTCCAGCTATTTGGCACATTCCACTGTTTCTTTACCTCATCTTCTATAAGTTCATTGTAGTGTTGAAGTGATACTCCAAGTCCCTCTATTTCTAATGCTGTCCAGATTATGTACTGAAGCATTCCTGAAGATTGTTGAGACCATATGGGGAAGTTATCCTTGTATCTGGGAAACTGCTGTTGCAATGATTGGATTATGCTCATTTCTTCAAAATACAATATGGTTCCATATCCGGCCTTGAAAGAATTTATTTTCTCTTCAGTTTTTGCAAATCTGTCTTCAGGTACGACTTTTCTCAAAGATTCCATTGTAATGTCCCAAAGCTTGTGATGCTTATCACCCAATAATAAAACAACCCTTGCACTTTGTGAGTTAAATGCTGATGGAACATGCAATACAGCTTCTTTTATTATTTCTTCGAGCCTTTCATCAGGAATAGTTGTTTCACTGCTTATTCCATATATGGTTCTTCTATCTCTTACCCCACTATAGAAGTCTTTTGACATTTTAATTCATCTCCTCTTCTATCAGTTAACTAATGCTGGTACATGACTTATTATTTACTATTATACAATTTTTATATACATTGAAAAAGGTAGCTTCGCATCCTGAGCACCCTCCTTTGCCGGCAGGGGGAGTTCCCCCTTGCATCCCCCATTGTATAGGAAAGTATACTTTCCTATACAATGAAAAAGGCTTCCTATTTGTTACGTAACAACTAGCGAAGCCTTCCTAATAATATAAACTTTCTTCGAGATAGTTGATAAAATTGTGAATCTCTTCTCTTTCTTCATAGTTTTGATAATGATTCAAGCTGAATGCAACGAACCTTTCAACATAGGGTTTTTGTAAAAGCATCTGAATTGAAATCCGCTCTTTAGCAGCAGGCATATTACCCTTAGATGTTGTTTCAAAGGTTTCGATATTTCCGTAGAGCTTTATGCCCAGTTTATCGGTGCTTTCTTTAGTGTATGCAAACAAGTCATTCAGCTGTTTAATACCATTATGCCTTACACCTACTCCATCCTGCAGTGCAAGAATATCTATTCCCGTATTTCTCAAAGCATTTTCAACAAGCTTTCTCCATCCGGCAAGGGGCATAACCCATGAATAATTTGAGTTATAAAAAGGTGAAATCATTATATCCTTGTCACTTTTGGATTTAATCTCTCTGGCTATTTCCTTTAGAAATATATTCAGGTTGTTCTGATAATTCTTAGTTATAGCAGTAAACTGATAGAATTCATAAGGTATATACCAACCTCCAATGGAAGTATGATCTCCATACTTCTCAAGTACCTCATTAAATATCATTTTATTGTCATTGGCTTCTCTTAATAGCCAATCCAAATCCATTGCATTTTTGAACCACCAATCATCGCTGAAACCTAAGCCGATTCTCACTCTCATTCCAACAAAATCAGCTGCACTTAAAGCATTATATAGCATGTCTATACTATTAAATCTATATCCTTCGATGCTTGTTGGATATACGGCAAACTTATCCTTAGTATCAGCTATAGACTGAATAATCACCTCTTCTACTTTTGCTTTCTTAAGCATCAGCAGTTCTTTTACCCATCTAGGCTTGTCCCAATCTTTGGCATGCCAATACTGGATGAAAGAAGCATTAAAAACTTCATCTCGCTGGGCTAATGTGGTTGAGACTTCTTGGGCTGAGTAGGAAAATACAATAGCTATAATTATCATCAACATTATAAAACTAATCTTCTTCCATCTTAGCATAGACTTTTACCTCGATATAATTATAGATGCTGAAACATAATACTAATGTAGATCCATGAATATAGAATGGATGGCTTGTACATAATATATGTCTAACTATAGAACAGAATTATTTAGATTCTTAGATAATTATATCATATTATGTCTACTTTATAAAATGGGAGTAAAATAATTAATTTCATATTTTAAACCGCATAATTATTGATTGCAGACTCTGTGCCAGATTCGATAAACTTTCACTGGCATTTGATATTTCTTCAATAGATGCAGTTTGCTCCTCCAAAGTTGCAGTTATCTCTTCGGTAGAAGCAGAGTTTTCTTCTGCAATAGCTGAAAGATTTTGCAGAGAATTAAGTATCTGGTTTTTCATATCCTCCATTTCTTGTCCGGAAGCATTAAGTTTTTCTACATAACTCATCGCTTCGTCCATTGCCTCTGCAATCAACCTGTATTTATCTCTACCATTAATTATACCACTATTCTGCTTGTTGGATATATCAGCAACCCTTTTCATCGTCAATACAGCAGACTGGGAATTGCTTTGAAGCTCATTAACTATTTCATTAATCAATTTGGTTGACTCCGATGATTGCTCTGCCAGTTTTCTTATTTCCTCTGCTACTACTGAAAAACCTCTTCCCGCATCTCCTGCCCTTGCTGCTTCTATAGCTGCATTCAATGCCAACAGGTTAGTCTGTTCTGCTATATTGGATATTACATTACTGGCTTCACCTATTCTATTGGAACTATCATTGGTTTTTAGTATAACATTGTTTATTTCCTTTACTGCTTCATCATTTTCTTCTGCCATATTAGATATATATTCAATTTCTTCTAAAGCTTCATTAACAACCTCCACAACTTTTTTTGAAGCATTGTTCAGTTCATTCATATAATCCTGGTCTTTTTCAATACACTTACCTAATGAAAAAGCTTTATTAGCTCCTTCCTCCGTATTAACTGCCTGATCTGAGGCACTCCTGGATATGTCCTCGATAGTCTTTGCAATTTCTTCTGCCACCGTGGCTGATTGGTGAGATGTGGCTGTCAACTGTTCTGAGGAAGCAGATACTTGTTGTGATGAATCACTTATTTGCCTAATTATTTCTCTGAGATTGTCAGTTACTGTCTGCATACCTCTTGCCATAGCACCAATCTCATCTTTCTTTCTGGTAAGAGCTTTTGGAACATCCTGTGTAATATCTAGAGCAGCAATTTTTTCCGAATGCTTAACTGTTAAAATTATAGGTTTTGTTATGGAGTTGCCGATTATGTATACTAGAATCATACTGAATAACAAAACAGCAGCAACAAATATTAAAATACCCTTTTGGAGTTGTCCCACTTCATGCAGCACTTCATTTTTATCAGCAGTTATTACCATAATCCAATTGGAACCGTTTACAGGTGTATATCCGACATATAATTCTTTCCCTTGAAAACTATAATCACTTATTCCTGTTCTTTCTTTCAAGATCTTATCAAAGAGATTGGCTACAGAAGCTAGTGAATTGTCGTTTTTTGCTTCCTCAATAGGATTCCATTGACTTAGTACCCTTTCTTTATCTGGATGGGCTACTATTGTTCCGGAATTGTTAATCATATATGCATAACCGCTCTCACCGTAGCCTGCATCTTTAATAATATCCGATAATGCTTCTCCTGCACGGCGGCCTACTAATGCTCCGACTACTTTGCCTTCTCTTTCTATAGGAGCGGCGTACATAAAGACAATTTCATTTGTTACCCGACTAATCAGCATATCTGACACATTTACCTCTCCGTTTAAAGCTTTAATAACATGAGCCCTATCCGCTAAATTACTGATTGAGCCGTCTGTGAAATATGCGGTTCCATCAAGCTGAATTACTCCAATATCAAGAAAATTTGATTTTTCTAATTGCTGCTTTAGTATAGGCTGCTGGATTTCCCAATCCATAGTTTGAATATCTTCTCTCATTGCTATCATTTCCAGTGTCTTTTCTTGTGTATCAATTCTGCTCTCTGTTAACCTTGCTGCTTCAAATGCCAAAGCCCTTAGTGCTTTTTCTGCCTCAACGGTAAGAGATTCACTGGCTCTTTGAATAGAAAAGATACCTAAAATTATTGATGATAACATCATCAAAATTGAAAAGTATACTATGAGTTTTGTTTTTATACTCTTCATATTTCTATACCCCTTTATTCTTCATATATTTTACCAGAAGTGTATCCATATATTGACTCAACTCCACTATTTCATCGTCAAAACCATTTGAATATCTACTTTCTATAATGTCATGTAATGCTTGTCTGGTTTTTTCAATCTCAGATTTTATATCACTGCTCATATCATTATCATCTATAGGCTCTTTCATCATGTCATAACCCCCTCACACGGAATTAGACATACTACAGTTCCAGAACCTTAACCATGAATTATCAATTTCTCTATCTTCCTTTCTAATATTGCTAATGATTATTTCAATCAATTGTCCTCTTTCAAATGTCTTATACTCATGGACATAATCTTTTAAGTCCCTATCGTATGGTAAAATGTTCCTTTCTATGCATTGTATAATAATCTCTTCTATTACTCTATCTTCTTTATTTGACCATTCTCTATACTTATCTCTAATAGTGGCTGCAACATCTTCCGGAGGAAAAAGGTGATATCTGAGTAAAAATTTCATCTTTATAATATTTTCCGAGTAATATTCCATTAATCTTTTATAGAGAAAATATAACTTCATACTTGGCGATATATTATGTTTAAGTTCTACAACATTGTTTAAGACATTTATCTTATCCTCCCAGACTTCATCATATATACTGAAAAATAAATCCTCTTTAGACTTGTAATAAAAATATAAGGAAGATGGCTTTATGTCTACTTCTTCACAGATATCCCTTATATTTGTCGCTTCATAACCTACTTCGACAAACAATCTAAACGCCACATAGCGTATCATATCATTTGTTTTATTTGACATTTCTCATCCCCCCTATCATTTTTACCTACCGAATGTTTGTTAGGTTAATTATACTACTATCCTTTATTTGACACAATATCCTTTGATATACATATTTTATACATTTTTTGCATATTATTAGTTCAATATTGATTTGCTTTCTTGGCATTTGGATAAGGTAAATGTATAAGTATGACAAAATAAGAAAAGCTCCCATTGGAAGCTTTTCATTTTATCCCTAGTCTCTTTTCCAATATGCTATACAAATAGTTAATATCATAGGGCTTTGCTATATAATCATCCATTCCTGCTTGAATACATTTATCTCTATCTTCTCTCATAGCATAGGCAGTAACAGCTATAATAGGCATATGTTTTTTATCAAATTCTTTTCGAATCATCTCAGTAATCTTATATCCATTCATCCCCTGCATTTGTATATCCATAAGAATCAGATCTATGTTATGGCTTCTTAGCACTTCAAGTGCTTCTTTACCATTGTACGCCGAAATCAAATCATATCCCTTACGACTTAGTATCCCCTGCATAACCTCATGATCAATAAGGTTGTCATCGATATATAGTATGGTTTTTCTGTTATTAAAATTATCAGCTTTTCTATCTATGCTATTGCTGCCAAAACACTGGAGATCTTGATTATTAACCTCAGCTGACAGTTTCATTTACAAATAAAGTAAAATGAGCTTCCTACCCCTACTTCGCTTTCATAACTTATGGTTCCACCCATTTCCTCAGCCAGCCTTTTTGCTATGGATAAACCTAAACCAACACCCATATACTTTTTTTCATTTGATAAATCTCCCTGTTCAAAATTATCAAATATCTTATCTTTTAACTCGCCATCTACGCCAATACCAGAATCTATGACTGCAAACCTTACTTTTTGAAAACTGCTATCGCTGCATATCAGCTCTGCCCGCAAAGTAATATAACCCTCATCAGTATACTTAACTGCATTGTTAGTCAAGTTGGTAAGTATCTGTTTTAGTCTCATTTCATCGCCTATGACTTTCGTTTGAATCTTTGGGTCAAAATAAAAACCTATCTCTAATCCTTTTGAACTGCCTTGCAACAACAGGTTATTGTAAATAGTGTTTATTGTTATGAACAAATCATAAGGCTTATTCTCTATTTTGAGCTTGCCCGCTTCAATTTTTGAAATATCAAGTATATCGTTTATTATAGCTACTAATAAATCTGTAGACTCTTTCATTCTGTTGACATATCTTCTTTGCTCTTCATTTAGTAAAGTCAATTCTAATAGTTGCAGCATACCAATAATACCATTTATCGGAGTCCTTATCTCATGGCTCATGTTTGCCAAAAAATTAGATTTTGCTTTATTTGCAGCTTCCGCTTCTTTCTTTAGCTGCTCTAATTGTTTACATTTTTCTTTTAACTCCTGCTCAATTAATTTTCTGTCTGTAATATCTTCGTTTGTTCCTATCATTCGCATTGGTTTTCCATCTTCTGACCATTGGACTACCCTTCCCTTTGTCCTCAACCATTTATATTGACCTGTTTTGCACTTAATACGATATTCAACTATATAATCTTCACCCTCAAATTGCTTATGGAATTTTTCTAATACATAAGGTAAGTCCTCATGATGAATCAATTTTTTCCACGAATCACATGAATCACTTATTTCCTGCTCTTCATATCCAAGAATCCTTTTCCAATTGTTATAATGATAAATTTCATCTGTTATCAAATTCATATCCCAGATTCCAAATTGACCACCTTCAAGAGCGAGCCTTGCTATTTTTTCATATTCAGCTAATTTCTTTTCAAGTCTTATCTTATCAGATATATCTTTATAGATAGCTATTGCGCCAATAAACTCTTTATCTGAATCATATATAGGAGATATGGATATTGATACTTCTATATTTTTTCCTTCTTTAGAAACTCTAACAGTTTCAAAGTTCTCAATCACTTTTCCTCGTTTAACAGCTTCCCTCTCATTTGCTGATTCGGCTAATTTATCCTCAGGTATAAGGATGCTTACATTCTTGCCAATTATCTCTTCTTCACTAAATCCAAATTTCTCTTTTGCTCCTTTACTCCATAAATATACTTCAAAATCCTTCGTCAAACCTATAATTGCATCGTCAAAAACATCCAATGAAATTGAAAATAATTTCTCGGATTCTTTTCCATTAACCGAGCATTCTATTTGGTTGATGAATTGTCCATCATTATTCATATATATCCCCTTTCTTGCTGGATATACAATTTATTACTTATATTTCTACAATATACAGGCAATTCCTTTAATAAAAAATTATATTGTAAACTATTAATCTGACATCCTATTTTTTACTGCTATGATACCTTTTCTGTTTCATTACCATTCTTAAGAGATAGAATTCCCGCAGGACAATTCGCTACACAAGTAGAACATTTTATGCAATTTATATTATCAAACTTATTTTCATTAGAAAACTCCAGATAAGGTGCCAGTTGAAAAGGACAAACTTTAGCACACTTACCACATTTATAACATTTTTCCTGGCTTGATATTGTAATCTTCTTCTCAGTCTTTTTAGTAATACCAATAGCCTTTCCTAGTTTATATGCTAATTTCTGCAATGTTCCCATAGGACAAAATTGGCACCAGGTTCGTGGATTTATAAGTGTTGCTAGTATACCGCCTACAATCAATACTATCAAATAGGTACTGGAAAAAAGGTAACCTAGTTTATCAAAGAAATCATAAGTCCCCCAATATCGAGATACGCTAAGTATTCTCCTCATAAAGTTCACCATGAAGATTGCAAAGAATCCAATTATCATCACCTTAGATTTAAATAAGTCAGGTATTTTTTTATTCCTGGTTACAGGTAGTATAATCGTATCAAACAGGCTTCCATGGGGACAAAAGTTTCCACACCAATATCTCCCATTAAAAAATGCTGTGATTGTTAATCCAGCCATAATAAGAACAACAGTTAAACCTAGTTTTGGTTCCCATTGGCCACCTATAGCTATCAATACTGTTATTATCCATCCATATTTTCTAATATGACTAAAAGCACGATTTGTTTTAATATAATAGTTGTTCGATTTTTCCATAAGAGCCTCCTTGAAAGTGAATAATTCAAATAAATAATTGCATAAATTTATACCCCTACGGGGTATATAATTAGTATACTAAAAAGCTTACAATTTGTAAATATATATATTAAAAACCGTCAAGGTTGATTTCCCTTGACGGTTGTGTGCTTCATATTTCTAACCGCTTTTTTTATAACCTGTGTTCTGAACGTATGGTTTCAACGATATTATCATGACGTAGCTGTGACATTGAATACCGCATTGTGAACCATGTTATGGCAATCACACCGAGCGTGCATTGAACTATAGGCAACCATGGTATCGCGTAATCTAATTCTACGGGTGACGAAAAAGCGCGATAAAGTAAGTAGGACCCTAGTATACCAAGGGGTACTCCGATAATAAGGGATTTAGCCGAACATAGTATACTTTCAAGATTTAACATACGCCTTAGTCCTGCCGGTGTCATGCCAACGCAGCGCAAAGCTGCGAACTCACGGCCACGGGAGCGTACATTGGTGGATATGGTACTGATTACATTAGTCAGCCCAATCAGTGTCAGCATTGTAATGAAGCCATATATAAACACCATAATCAAACGGGTTATATCACGCATTGCAAAAGGTACTTCTTCATTATTTTTTACTTCTATATATTCCGAGCTTCCTTCAAATACAATTGATTCACGCAATATCTTTTTTGCATAGTCAGTAAAACCTCTCTTATCGGTTGCATTAACAAACCATGTGTAGCGCGTTGCGTCAAGCTGGGGAACAATAACCATAACATTACCTACATAAGTAGCTGCAATCTCATTGGGTACATGGCGGATATCAAGTTCACCACCTAAAGGCAATTCAACTATGGAATTATCATATTGATTTGTTAAGTATAAAGCTTTGGGGGTGAATACATATGGTGCAAATACAGATTTTCCAACACCATCGTCACCGGGTATTCGAGCATAATTTACAAGGATGTTTGAGCCAAGGGGAACACCCGCACGTTTACACAACTTTCTATAATTCTCAGCATCCGTGATGCATAAGGTAATTGGTAGCAAATATCCGTCTCTGGTAGGGGCATATCCGTTAGAGTTGAAAAACTCTATCATCTTGGATGACAGCATTTCCTCCGAAATGACTGTTTTATATGAATTATAACCGCCTTCCACCACATCATCTCCCATGCCGAACACGGTGGTATTTGGGTACTCACGTAATTTTCGGGTTATTTCGTCCGCAAGTACACTGTTTAACGTAGTATACTCATGCTCTGTTTTTTCACTCCTGCCGTAATCAAGTTTGGTTTCTTCCGGGCACAGAAATGTACATGCTAAATTTGCGTTTCCTACAGCTGGATAATACAACCGTGTGGTTTCTTTATATTGCACGCCGAAATATCCAGCGACAATCAACAGTATTACGCTCACGGTGAGCGACACAACTGTTGCCCGGAAATTTCGACTGCTTCGTTTCAGAGACTTATAAGCAAGCGTACCCTCAAAACCAAACAGCTTTCCAATGAGCCTTCCGCCACGGACATTTTTTGCTCTAATTTTAACCTCACCTATTCCTCGTATGGCGTCAATTGCGGACATATTTGCAGCCTTGCGGGCTGGAATCCATGCCGACATCCACACAGTCATAAATGATAGTATTATGGAAATTATTATCGCCTGCCATGCAATAATGAAATCAAAGTTGATTTGAAAGGTATTCCTCTTATTCGCTGCAGCGAGAAGATCATTCATGATTTGTATACCGATAAAATTAACGAGCAATCCTAACGCTATACCTATGGGAATACCGACTATTGCAAGTAATAAGCCTTCATGCATGATAATATCGGCTATCTGGCCTTTTGTAGCGCCGACGCTTTTTAGAATACCGAATTGCTTGATACGCTCTCCCGCGCTTATGCGGAAAGCGTTAGACACGACAATAACCGATGCGGCAATGATGATGGAACCGAATACAGCGCCTAAACCCAAAAGCATTTCATTATACATAGAGGTATAATAATTGCTTTCGCCCAATAGCCCCTTAAACATAATGTGGGCACTGGCGGCAAAACCAAAAACAGCAGTTATCATTGCCGTAGACAGCACTATTCCGATAAGGGTCAAAAAGGTGCGACTTCGGTTTGTTTTTAATTGGCTGTATGCCAATCCTGCTGTTAGCTTCATCTGCGCACCACCTCATCCCCGATGATTTGTCCATCGCTGACGGTAATGACCCGATCGGCTTGAATTGCTATTTTTTCGTCATGGGTGATAACAAGTAATGTTTGATTGTATCGCTTATTAGAAAGTTTCAAAAGGTCAATAATCTCTCTGCTTGATTTACTATCAAGGTTTCCCGTGGGTTCATCCGCGAGAATGAGCACGGGATCGTTGATTAGCGCCCTGCCGACAGACACGCGCTGCTGCTGTCCACCTGAAAGCTCGCTCGGTAAGTGTTTTGCCCTGTCAGTCAGCCCGATCGTTTCAAGTATTATCCTCAATTTATTGTCGTCCGGCTTTCGATTGTCTAAAAGACACGGCAACATGATGTTTTCTTCCGCCGTAAGTGTCGGAATGAGATTATAGAACTGATAAATAAGCCCTATATTACGGCGGCGAAAAATCGCAAGTGCGCTTTCGTTTTGCTTAAAAATTTCCTTGCCATCAATTATGACACTTCCCGACGTTGGGCGGTCAACGCCTCCGATTAAGTGCATAAGCGTTGATTTGCCTGAACCGGATGCGCCTACGATGGCTACAAATTCTCCTTTATCCACACTGAAACTCACGCCGCCTAAAGCTGTAACGGTTGTGTTGCCTTTGCCATATGTCTTTATCAAGTCTTTGACTTCTAAAATAGCCATTATTTGCCCTCCTAATTTTAATATGGGTAACTCCTTTTCATCTTATCGAAATCAGGCAGGTGATGTTGGAAATTTAACTTATCAGAAACTTAATAAATTCTTATTAAAAACTTATTATTTTCTTATGCTGTTGTATACGGCTAATGCATCGGTAATATTAAACTGTTCCGAATATTGACTTCCTTTTGCACCAGCAGTAACCAAAATATATTCTTGATTACCCACTTTGGCAATACTGGCGAGACATAGACCAGCTTCATCGGTATATCCAGTTTTTCCTCCTAGAATCTCACCTCCAATAATGTCTTGATCTCCAAGTGCTTCAAACATGGTACTGTAAAAGGTTATCCCGCCAGGGTGCTTATTCGTAGGTTGTGTGGAATGACGAGACGATGTAAAAATATCCCGGAAAGTATCTTTTTGCAAAGCATAGATAAGAAGAATAGAAAGATCTTTAACTGTTGTGTAGTGGTTTTCATCATGAAGTCCAGTGGTATTTTCAAAATGGGTGTTGCCCATGCCGAGAACAACTGCCTTTTGATTCATTAATTTTACAAAATTCTGCTCTGAGCCCGCTATGTGATCAGCAAGTGCAATACAGCACTCTGCACCACTCGGCAGCATTACTCCATATAACAGATCGATTGCCCTAACCCTCTCACCTGGTTTGAAACCTGCCATAGATGCATCTGCGCTGTATAGACCGTTAAAAGTATAATGGGTAAGTTCTATTTCTTCGTTAAGATCAGGTAAATTTTCTATCGCAATAATTGCTGTCATGATTTTAGTCATAGAAGCGGGATAGATTTTTTCTTCGCTATTTTTTTGCATCAGGATGGTATTATCTTTTAGACGAATCAGAATCGCATTAGTACTGTTCAGTTTGTTAGAAGATAAAGATATGGAAACAGAGTGATCAGTTTCTATCTTCGACGGAGGAACAGTTGTCATTCTATCGCCAGAAGAATCGGGAATTATCTTTATATATGAATTTAGCGAGGTTTCATCTTCATATTCCTTCTCAGATATTTGATGGTTTCCTGGAGTAATGATGGATCTGTAAGCAAAAGCAGCAAATACAACCATCAAAAGAACTAATACAAATATGCGTATTCCTGACTTTTTCTTTTTTATTTTTCGCACCATAATAAAACAGCTCCTTACTCTGTGATGATATTATTGAATCATAAAATAAGGAGCTATGTTTTAATTCTATCTTATAAACTTCTTAAGATTTTCTTATAACGGAAGCTTTACGGTAAATGTAGTATTTTCTGAGTTGCTATCCACAGAGATTGTTCCATCGTGAGCGTTGACAATTTCTTTGGCGATAGCTAAACCCAGCCCTGCTCCCCCAGTGTTTGTGGAACGTGCAGAATCTAACCGGTAAAATTTCTCAAAAATAGTTTCAAGCTTTGCCTGAGGGATTGGATTTCCCTGATTTGTAAAAGTTATAACAATATTATTGTCCTGCAGTTTAGCAGAAATTTCAATGACGCTATTTTCATAGCTATAGGCTATCGCATTTTTTAAAATGTTATTGAAAACACGGGCTAGCTTGTCTGCATCTCCCCACAGAGTAAGTCCGTCAGGCACATTGATTGACACCTGCTTACGTTGTGGAGTCAATATAGGATAGAATTCATCCGCCATCTGCTGGAGCATGAAAAGCAAATTTATTTTTTCTTTGTTCAAAACTATAGTTTGAAGATTAAACCTTGTGATCTCAAAGAACTCATTTATAAGCTGTTCTAATCGATAAGCTTTTTCCAAGGTAATACCGACATATTTTGCCTTCTGCTCAGGAGGCATGTCAGGAGCTTCATCCAGAAGACTCAAATATCCTATAACAGAGGTCAAAGGTGTCTTTAAATCATGAGCCAAGTAAACTACCAAATCATTTTTCCGCTGTTCTGCATCAAGTGCAGCTTTTTTTTGCTTCTCCAAATTGCTTTTTATTTGATTAAGCTTTTTCTCCATAAAATCCAATTCCGGCGATAATGTAATTTCATCATCGGATTCTTCCGTAAGTTTATCCATTCCAGTGCTGATTTCATCAAAATATCTTGTGAACCAAGAAATAGAAAATTTAAGCATAACAACTAAGAACATAAAGATAACAATAAGTGTAATAGCTTCTATGTTATTAAGAAATAGAAGATGAGTAATCGTTAAGGCTTGTCTTTTAGGTATATGAAATATATTCATTAGCATGTGGACTATGGTATCTCCAAAACTGAAGTTTTTTTGAATTACAAAACGTAAGGATAAAACAGTAGCAGCCGTGGCAAAAACAATAAGAAGCATTTGAAAAAATACTTTTCTTTTTAATTTGGAATAATCATTTTTTCTTTTACTTTTCAATTTTATAGCCAACCCCCCATACAGTTTTTATATATTTGGGGTGTTCAGCGTTATCGTGCATTTTTTCTCTTAAGTGCCGTATATGAACCATTACTGTATTATTGCTGTTGGTGAAATACTTATCTCCCCATACCTCATGAAACAATTCTTCTGAAGTAACCACCCGTCCCCGGTTAGAAGCCAACACCCATAGAATGGAAAACTCCGTGGGAGTTAAAGATAGAGGCCTTTCGTTCAATGTGCATTCATAAGTGTCCTTGTTTAAAACTAAACCCGCAAATGCGATAAACTTTTCCTCTCGTAATGGGTTAGAAGAATTGTATCTGGTAAATCTTCGCAGCTGTGCTTTAACACGAGCAACGAGCTCCAATGGACGGAATGGCTTGGTGATATAGTCGTCTGCACCTAATGTCAGACCGGTAATCTTATCGATTTCTTCATCCTTGGCTGTCAGCATGATAATGGGAAAATTATGCTTTTCCCGGATTTGCTGACAGATTGAGAAACCATCTGCATCGGGAAGCATGACATCTAAAATGGCAAGGTCTAGCTTTTCATTTTCAATACAGTTAAGGGCATCCTTACCGTTATAAAATTTGTATATTTCAAAACCTTCATTTTTTAAATAAACTTCAATCAGGTCCGCTATGGACTGCTCATCATCTACAATCAAAATATTGGTACTCATAAGTTCTATCCCTTCTTCCTGATAAAGCAATCATTATTATAGTAATTCAAAACTAAAATTAATTCCATGATAATTTTCTTATGAAAACCTTAAGATTTTATTAATATAGGCTTTAATTTATTTCCCATGCTAATATAAAGGACTGCCATGTGAAATTCTATCTTTTCACAGACAGTCCAATTACATTTTACAGTTTGTAAGTGTTTTTTTTCTTTCTTCTAAAAAATTCTTTATATTTTGCCTGGAACTGTATGGATGCCGTTACAAACATAATACCAAAAGCTATAGCTCCTGCATATGAAAGTGTTTCAATACCTTTGTTCAAGGCAGTTGAAAGATTTCCTGTTACAATATTTTCTACTACAAGATAAGCGGTTATCCCCGGAACTAATGGATACATGCCGGAGATTGAAAGAACAGATGCCGGAGTTTTTAATCTTCTTGCCATCATTTCACTATAAAATCCTATAGCAGCCGCACCAAAAAAAGTTGCAAGTACAGGCATGCCTGTTAGATAGGTGAGGGCTTTATATATTGTCCATCCTACTAATCCTGAAACTCCAGCCCACCCCAAAATTTTTTTCTCTGTGTTAAACAATATTGCCGGAAAAAAACTTCCGAAAAATGCCAATAATAACTCTTTCATGAAACCACCTCATATTATCAACCCTAGTGCAATCCTATTATAATCATAAGTCCTAATCCTACTCCTACTGCAACTACAACCAGCAAAGCTTCTCCTATCCTGGCAACACTGGAAACCAAATCACCCTTCAGGGCATCCTTAATGGCGCTTGTAATTGCAATCCCTGGAACCAATATCATAATAGACCCTGCAATGACTTTATCTATATTAACCAGAGGATATACTTCTTTTGCAAAAATAGCTAATGCTCCTGCAATAACTCCTGACACAAAAAGAGAAAAAAATTGAAAGAATCCAATCTTTGATATTCCGGAGTTTGCAAGATATATGACAGCGCTTATGGGAGCAGCTATCAGTGCATCTATGATTGTTCCTTTAAACAGCAGTGAATACACAGACGCTGTAAAGGCTGCAGCAATAAGCATTGATGATAAGTTGCGATATGGATACTCGCTTATTCTGTGCAACTCCCTTTCTGCTTCTTCAATTGAAATGCTCTCCTTATTGATCTTTCTAGAAAATGAATTGATCATTTCAATTCTGTGAAGATCTACAGTACGGTTTGTAATTCTCTTCATTAATGAAATTGCTTTTTTATCTTCGCCGTAGCCTGATATAAATATTCCTGTTGGCATGAAAAAGCATTCTGCATTAACTCCGTAGCTTTTGGAGATTATTCTTGCTGTATCTTCTGCTCTATATATTTCCGACCCGCTTTGCATCAGAATTTCTCCTGCCAAAAGAGCTAGTCGGAGTACCCTGTCAGTATCCATAAAGATTAATCCTCCTATCCTTATTACTTCTCCAAAGTGTTTGATTACTTCTAAATCTACAATAAGATGGAAGCCATATACAGCTTCCACTTATACAACTATTTATTGTTTTTCAACCAGTTAAATGCACACTGAGCATTAACTGCAGCACCTATAGGGAGTACATTTTCATCAAAGACTACCTTAGGATGATGCTGTGGGAATGCTCCCCTCTCGTCCTGGACTTTACAATTGAACTGAAAGTGGGCTGAAGGAATTCTTTCACTAATGAAAGCAAAGTCATCGGTTGGAGTGGCCCTGGAATCCTTTATTAAGGTAAAATCCTCTCCCATTTCATCTATATAACCAAGCATCTCATCAAGAAGTTCCGGATTTGTATAAAGGGATGGAACATCTGATAGCACCTCATATTCGAAGGATGCTCTATATGTTTTACAAGTTAGGTCTATAACCTCCTGCATTCTGTTGAGCAAATATTCCCGAAGTTCCTTACCGTAGGTTCTCATTGTTCCCTGAAGAACACAAGTATCAGGAATTATATTAGCTACAGTACCAGCTGCAAACTGGCCAAGTGTAATTATTGCATTATCAAATGCTGATACTTCTCTAGAAATTAGCTCCTGAAGTGCAAGATAAATATGTACGCCTACATTAATAGGATCAATTCCTTTCTCAGGCATAGCTCCGTGACAGCCTTTCCCCTTTATTGTTATTTTAAAACCATCAACTGAGGATAAAGTATAGCCATGCTGATAGCCAATGCTGCCAACCGGACCGTTCAACATAACATGCATTCCAAGGGCTGCATCCACCTTTGGATTTTCAAGGACACCGGCATCTATCATGGCCTTTGCACCTATAAAGTATTCTTCTCCAGGCTGAAACATCAGCTTGACGGTTCCTTCTATCTCATCCTCACGTTCCTTTAGCATTTTTGCTGCTCCAAGAAGTATAGTTGTATGAAGATCATGTCCGCAAGTATGAGCATATTGTGTTTTGGAAGCGAAATCCAGGCCGCTCTCCTCCCTCATGTCCAAGGCATCCATGTCCGCACGAAGGAGAATTGTCTTACCTGGTTTCTTTCCGCCAATTGTAGCAACAAGACCAGATTTTATTATTTCCTTTGGTTCTAATCCGATTTCAACAAGCTTTTCTTTTACGTACTTTGTAGTTAAGGGAAGCTCAGTCATTATTTCTGGAATAGAATGAAGCTCCCTTCTTGTTTGAACCAGCTCTTCCTTCAGCTCATTTGCTCTTTTCATAAAAATGTTCATTTATATTCCTCCAATCATTTATTTAGCCTTATAAACATTTGTTGCATTTGTTTCAGCGCTGAAGAAGGATAATAAGGCGCTAACAGCCACCAGTATAATTAATACAAGGTATGCCCTTTGATATCCAACTACTGGAGCATCCTTGAAGGCATCAATAATTCTGCCCATAATTACAGGTATTACAGCAGCTACAGCATAGCCTACGCAATTTACTACACTTGTTGCGATACCTGAATATCTTCTGTCATTAACTTCGTTTGCTACTGTCCAGCAAATTGTAAAGCATGACAGTGCGAATCCCATTATGAACAGAAATACTGTAAGTAGTGCTATCGTCAGCTTAACGTATATGAATATTATCCAGCAGATTAAAGTTGCTATGCTTAGGCTAACAATAACAATCTTTCTCTTCTTGATTTTATCTGAAATATATCCTATCACAAGACCGCTTACCATAGTACCAACAACCGCAGATATAATAAGGTTTGCGGCATCTATCTTAGATAATCCATAAAGTGCCATGATATATGATACTCCATAGGTACCCAGGAGTACAATATATCCGGTATACAAACCAGTATATACTAATGATATAATCCAGGTTTTTTTATTTGCCATAACCGACTTTAAGGCTTCACTAACTTTTATATCTGAAGCAGTTGCAGGTCTGCCTTCAAGTTCATCCATGCCCGGAAGGCCCATATCTGTAGGATCATCCCTGACTAGTATGGCTACTAATATAGCAAAAACTACCATGGCCAGTCCTAAATAAATGAATGTATTTCTCCATCCAAAGGTGCTTGCTGCTATAACAAGTGGAGTTTGAGCAAGTATTGCTCCAAGGTTTGCAGCTATTCCTGCGAATCCAACCATTAAAGC
>NZ_JAWLCK010000011.1:0-42295 GCF_041687175.1 Lutispora sp. | reverse complement strand
CAAATCATATGGGAGATGCTTGTTGTCAAGAGCATTCCATCAATCTAAATATCAGGATGATTTTATTCTTCTTTTCCCTACAGTAAATTGACGCTATCTAAATCTACCAAAAAGTTGACAATAATTGTACAATAATATATAATTTTTCTATTAATAAGTTAATATTATGCTGAAAAGCAGAGTTATAAGTCCCATGGTATCAGCTTCATCCCAGCAGGGATGAAGATTTTTATTACCCACAAACATCTTAAGAGGAGGATAATAATGGAGAAGCTAGGATTAAATGAAATAAGAGAGAAATTTCTCAGCTTTTTTGAGACTAAGGATCATTTAAGACTTAAAAGTGCATCCTTAGTACCGGAAAAGGACAAGAGTCTTCTATTGATAAATTCTGGTATGGCACCCTTAAAACCGTATTTTACTGGGCAGGAGACTCCTCCCAAAGAAAGAGTTACTACATGTCAAAAGTGTATTAGGACGCCGGATATTGAAAGAGTAGGAAAGACAGCTCGTCATGGTACATTCTTTGAAATGCTTGGCAATTTCTCCTTCGGTAATTATTTCAAGAACGAAGCTATTGCCTGGGCATGGGAATTCTGCACTCAATGGCTCAAACTGCCTGAGGACAGGTTATGGGTCACTATATACCAGGATGACGATGAGGCATTTGAAATATGGAATAAAAAAATTGGTATAAACCCTGAAAGAATAGTACGAATGGGCAAAGAGGATAATTTTTGGGAGATTGGTCTTGGACCCTGTGGACCTTGTTCTGAAATTTATTATGATCGAGGTGAAAAGTACAGCTGCGGTAAACCCGATTGTAAGCTTGGTTGTGATTGTGATAGATATATAGAGTTTTGGAACCTGGTATTTACTCAATTTGATAGAGATGAAGATGGCAATTATAATAGGCTTGCCAATCCAAATATTGACACAGGCATGGGTCTAGAAAGAATGTCTGTAATAATGCAGGATGTTGATAATATTTTTGAAGTGGATACTATTAGGAATACTTTGGATTATATATGCAGCTTAGCCGGAGTAGAATACGGCAAGGATGAAAAGAAGGATGTATCCATAAGAGTTATAACAGACCATATAAGAAGTGTAACCTTCCTCATTTCTGATGGTGTAATCCCCAGTAATGAAGGTAGAGGATATGTATTGAGAAGACTTTTGAGGCGCGGAGCAAGGCATGGTAAGCTTCTTGGTTTCGAAGGACCTTTCTTGAGCAAGGTATCCAAAAAGGTTATTGAGTCTTATCATCAAGCCTACCCAGAGCTAAAAGAAAAGGAAGACTATATTGAAAATATAATAAACATAGAGGAAGAGCGCTTTGAAGAGACTCTTGAACAGGGATTGCAGAAACTTCAAGAGTATATAGATTCCATGGATGATAGCCGCACCCTGTCAGGAGAAGCAGCTTTTAAATTATATGATACCTATGGCTTTCCTCTTGATTTAACCAAAGATATATTGGAAGAGCAAGGTCTAAAAGTTGATGAAAAAGCTTTCATGAACGAAATGGAGCGTCAGAGAGAAAGAGCTCGAACAGCAAGAGGAGACAATGAAGTTGAAGGATGGAAAGAAGACATTTATTCTAAACTGGATAAAGAAATTAAAACAATTTTTGTAGGTTATGATAATCTAAGCTATCCAAGTATTATTAAGGCAATTATTGCAGATAATACTATAGTGGATAAGGCTTCAGAAGGAATGAATATAAATGTAATATTATCTGAAACACCTTTTTATGCAGAAAGCGGAGGGCAAGCAGCTGATACAGGTTTAATAGAAGGAACTGGATTCAAGCTTGATGTAAAGGATTGTAAGAAAGTAACAGGAGGAAGGTTTGTTCATTACTGCAAAGTACTAGAAGGTGAAGTAAGAGTAGGCGATTCTTGTACAGCAAATGTTGACAAAAAAAGAAGATTTGCTACTTCAAGAAATCACTCTGTAACTCATTTGCTGCACAGAGCTTTACGAGATATTCTTGGTACACATGTTGAACAGGCAGGTTCTCTTGTTGAAAAAGACAGATTACGATTTGACTTTTCTCACTTCAAAGCTATGACTAATGAAGAATTGGCATCAGTAGAAAAGGAAGTTAATTCGGCTATATGGAGAAGCATGGATATTACTGTTTCTGAAGCTACTATTGATGAAGCAAAAAAAATGGGGGCTATAGCTCTATTCGGAGAGAAATATGGCGATATTGTAAGAGTAGTAAAAATGGGTGACTATAGCATAGAGTTATGTGGCGGAACTCATATGAAAAATACCAGTCAAATTGGTATGTTTAAGATAATAAGTGAAGGTGGTATTGCTGCTGGAGTCAGAAGGATAGAAGCTATTACTGGAGAGGCTCTTTATGAGTATCTTCTAAATAAAGAGAATATTATAGCTGATGCATGCTCCAAGTTAAAGTCAAATGAAGATGAGTTGCTAAGAAAAATAGAACATACTATAAAAGAAAATAAAGAACTTGAGAAAGAAATACAGAGTTTAAAGGATAAGATAGCAGATTCTTCAATTAATAGTTATTTATCAAATGCACAAGAAGTAGGAAGTATAAAATATATAGTTATTGATACTGATTCATCAAGTATTGAAGACATGAGAGCTTTAGGGGATAAGTTGAAGGAAAAGCTAGAGAACGGTATAGCGATAATGTATTCTATTGGCAGTGACAAAACAACTATATTGGCTATGGCATCTAAGAAAGCAGTATCATCTGGAATACATGCTGGAAATATCATTAAAGAAGTAACAAAAATAGGTAATGGCAGCGGAGGTGGAAGACCTGATATGGCACAGGGCGGCATAAAAGATAATAGTAAGCTGGATGAAATTAAGGAAGCCATACCTATGTTAATAAAAAAACAAATAAAATAATCCTGTTGAAATAAATTCACTGCTATATTATGATAAAGATAGTAAATCCGGGAGGTGGTGGCATAATGTGCTCTAACATTGAAGAAACAATGAAATTTAAGGTGGAAAAGGAAAAAGAATATGTACCCGCAGAAATACTTATAAATGTCTATAAAGCTTTATTGGAGAAGGGTTATAATCCAATTAACCAGATAGTTGGATACATACTCTCTGGAGATCCAACATACATCACGAGTCACAATAATGCTAGAAGCCTCATAAGAAAAATGGAAAGAGATGAACTATTAGAAGAATTGGTAAAGTCTTATGTTAAGGACATATAAATAGAAGTATACATGCGGTAATTGACAAAATAGGCTGGAAGGGGTTTGGATAGATTCCTCCGGCCTTTTTCATTAATTTTATAAAATGTGAGGGAAATATGGAATACTCAAAATTAGGAAATACTGATATTGTTGTTTCAAAGCTATGTTTTGGAAGCCTGACTATCAGTCCTCTTCAATCAAATTTGGGCATAAAAGATGGGGTTTGTGTAATAAAGGAGGCTTTTGACCGAGGTGTCAATTTCATAGATACTGCCGAGTTATATGAGAACTATTCTTATATCAGGGGAGCAATAAAAGGCAGAAGGAGTAAGGTAATTATCTCTACAAAATCCTATGCTTATTCTTATGAAGGTGCTAAAAATAGCTTAGAAAAAGCATTAAGAGAGCTTAATACTGACTATATTGATATATTTTCACTCCATGAACAGGAAAGCGAGCACACCCTTCGAGGTCACAGTGAAGCCATCGAATATTTTATTAAAGCTAGAGATAAAGGATATATAAGAGCATTTGGCATTTCAACACATTATGTTGATGGTGTTAAAGCAGCTTTAAAGTATAATGATATCCAAATTATACATCCTATCTACAACAAAGCTGGTCTTGGAATTGTTGACGGTTCTGTGTCAGATATGGAAAACGCCATTAAAGAAGCTTATGAGGCTGGGAAGGGTATTTACTCCATGAAGCCTTTAGGCGGAGGTAATCTATTAAAAGATGTTGAGGGATCAATAGCTTATGTACTCAATAATCCGAACATACATTCAATTGCTGTAGGAATGCAAAGTATTGAAGAGGTAATCTACAATACTGCATTATTTGATGGGAAAGAAGTACCTGAATATATAAAGACTTCAATAAGCAAAAAAGAGAGAAGGCTGTTGATAGATTTTTGGTGCCAAGGATGCGGATCTTGTGTGCATGTATGTCAACAAGGTGCTTTATATATTAACAATAATAGAGCTGAAGTGGATGCTGAAAAATGTGTTTTATGCGGCTATTGCAGCAGACACTGTAAAGAGTTCTGCATTAAGATTATATGAATTAACTCATTAAGGATTGAGGTGAAGAATATGAGACTCATGGGGCTGGATGTGGGCGATGCAACCATAGGAGTAGCTGTAAGTGATGAACTTGGCTGGATGGCTCATGGTGTTTGTACAATTCGCAGAAAATCCATTGATTATGACCTTAAGGAACTTGATAAAATTATAAAAGAAAAACATATCTACAAAATTGTAATAGGATTGCCTAAAAATATGAATAATACTATTGGTGAAAGAGGTAACAAGTCAATTAAGTTTGGTGAATTATTAAAGAATTACTATCCTGAAAAAGAAATAGTTTTTTGGGATGAAAGACTTACAACTGCGGTAGCTGAAAGAACTCTCTTGGAAGCGGATGTCAGTAGAAAAAACAGAAAAAAGGTTATAGATAAAATTGCAGCGGTTCTAATACTACAAAGCTATATGGATGCAAAAAAATAATAATAAGCCAAAAGTGTATATTTTGTTAGTGTTGACATAGTATGGACTGTAGGATAGAATAACAATAAGCTTATGAAAGAAGGTGAGACAATGAGTGAAGATATGGACTTCATTGTACTATACGATGAAGACGGCAATGAAACTGAGTTTGAAGTTATTGCTACATTAGAATTAGATGATAATGAATATGCTATTCTGTTGCCTTCCGATGCGGAAATTGATCCTGAATCTGATGAAGTTGATGAAGTATATGTTCTCAGAATGGAACAAGACGAAAATGGAGAAGATATTCTCGTTGGCATAGAGGATGAAGATGAATTAAACGATGTTATAAAGGCCTATGAAGAGCTGATAAAGGATGAATCAAATTAATAATGAATAAAGGAAGCGGCTTGTTATAAGCCGCTTTTACCTTATCTATTATTGTAAGCTTCAATACCTTTGGCAAGTATGTCCATAGCAGCAACCAGATCTTCTTCTTTAAGGATATAGGCTAATCTCACTTCGTCCTTGCCTAATCCGGGAGTAGCATAGAAGCCTGCAGCTGGAGCTACCATTGTTGTAGCATTATCTATGTTGAAATCAGTTAGCATCCATTTAGCAAAATCCTCAGCATTATCTAAAGGTAATTTAGCAACAACATAAAAAGCTCCCATAGGTTTTTCACATACGACACCAGGCATATTTTTTAGTGCATTATATACTATATCTCTTCTTTTCTGATACTCATGATGTACATCATCGAAGTATTCTTTAGCAGTGTTTACTAATGCTGCAGCACCTATCATTTCAATCGTTGGTGCACATAGCCTTGCTTGTGCAAATTTCATTATAGTGCTCATAAATTCCTTATTCTTTGAACATATACAGCCTATTCTTGCTCCGCAAGCGCTATATCTCTTAGAAATACTGTCACATATTATTACTCTGTCCTCAATTCCCGGAATATCCATTAAGCTTGTGAATTTTAATCCATCATACACAAATTCTCTGTAAACTTCGTCGCCGATTAAGAAGATATCATGTTCTAAAGCTATTTCTCCAAGCATAGTCAGTTCTTCTTTAGTATATACAGCACCGGTGGGATTGCCAGGATTTGAAATCATTATAGCCTTTGTATTAGGTTTTATTAGACTTTTTATGTATTCTTTACTTGGTAGATGGAAACCTTCTTCTGCCTTAGTTGTAATTGGGCTAACCGTCATACCTGCTTCACAGGCGAATCCATTGTAATTTGCATAGAAAGGTTCAGGAATCAATACTTCATCACCTGGATCGCCTATTGCCATCATAGACATTATGATGGCTTCGCTTCCACCATTTGTGATTATAATTTCATTTTGTGCGAAGTCAATATTCCATTTCTTATAGTACTCTCTGAATGAATCAATAAGTTGAAGATCACCCTGTGATAAAGCGTAAGCTAATACAGGGGCATTGAAATTTCTAATTGCTTCGAAGAATAGTTCGGGAGTTTTTATATCAGGTTGGCCAATATTAAGATGATAAACTTTAATGCCTCTTTTCTTTGCTTCCTGTGCAAAAGGTACAAGTTTCCTGATTGGTGATGCGGGCATTAATTCCGCTCTTTTTGAAAGATTCAACAATTAAATCCCTCCTAAATACTAATAATTGCTTATAATAACATATGTAACTAATTAATGACTCTACTTAATCATATCATAACTTTCAGAAAAATTAAATAAAACAAATTTATTTTTTATAATATTGCATTGTATAGGATAATAAAAAAGACTTTTGTATGTTAAAATAGATTTCAGCATAACGGTTTTATCTTGGTGGATTGTTAATAATTATTGACAATATTTTCAATCAATAATAGAATAAAAATATATCATGTGAAGGATGCGGTTTTATTGAGTTATGGATATGAAACACTTAAGAAGAAATTAAAAGAGAAAGGTTTTAAGCTTACACCCCAAAGAAAGTCTATTATCGATGTTATTATCGCTAATCAAGGAAAGCATTTAAGTGCCGAAGAGATATATGATTTAGTTAAGAATAGTTGTCCCAATATAGGGCTTGCAACTATATACAGAACTATGCAAATATTTGATGAGGTTGGAGTGGTATATAAGAATAATTTTGATGATGGAAGAAGCAGATATGAATTATATCAGGATGAAGACCATCAGCATCATCATTTAATATGCATAAAGTGCGGGAAGGTTGTTGAGGTGGAAGAAGACCTGCTAGAACAGCTAGAAGTTGAAGTTGAAAATAAATATAAATTTTCAATAATGAATCATAACTTAAAGTTTTTCGGATACTGTCATCAATGCAGGGATTAGAGTATTGTAAGTTATTGCAATACTTTTTTCAATTGATAAAAAATATATAATAAGCAAATAATATTAGTGCGGGAAAAAGAAAGGAAGTATGTTTTTTGGCTAGTACAAAAGCAAAATTAAAACTTATACCATTGGGCGGATTGCAAGAAATAGGTAAAAACATGTTCGTGGTTGAATACAAGGATACTATAATTGTGATCGATTGTGGCCTTATGTTTCCGGATGAAGGGATGTTGGGAATCGATTTAGTGATTCCTGATATCAGCTACTTAATAAAGAATAAAGAGAAGATTAAAGGTATCATTTTAACTCATGGCCACGAAGATCATATAGGAGCATTACCATATGTGTTGAGGCAGATTAATGTGCCATTATACGGTACAAAACTTACTCTTGGTCTGGTAGAAAACAAACTTAAGGAACATACTACACTACCTGAGATAACCATGAATATAATAAAGCCCAGAGATGTAATAAAACTTGGCGATTTTGATGTAGAGTTTATTAAAACCAATCATAGCATAGCGGATTCAGTGGGGTTAGCTATACACACTCCTGTTGGTATTGTTGTACACACAGGTGACTTCAAAATCGACTATCAGCCAATCGATGGAGAATTAATTGATCTTCATCGTTTTGCAGAGCTGGGAAAAAAAGGTGTACTGGTGATGCTTGCTGATAGTACAAATGTTGAAAGAGAAGGCTATTCCATGTCAGAGAGTACTATGGGAAATAGCTTTACGGAGCTTTTCAGTAATGCTAAGCAAAGAATTCTTGTTGCAACTTTTGCTTCAAATATTCACCGTATACAACAGATTATAAATGCATCCATAAATTCTGGAAGAAAAGTAGCTATATCGGGTAGAAGCATATTAAATGTGATAAATGTAGCTTCCGAATTGGGATACTTGACTATACCGGATAATGTAATTATAGATATAGATAATATCGACAAATATCCACCTGAAAAAATCACTCTTATTACCACCGGAAGCCAAGGAGAAGCCATGTCTGCATTGACCAGAATGGCCTCATCAAACCACAAAAAAGTAGATATTGTACCTGGAGATACAGTTATAATTTCCGCTACTCCTGTACCGGGCAACGAAAAACTAGTTTCAAGAGTAATCAACCAACTGTTTAAGAGGGGAGCAGATGTAATATATGAAGCTCTAGCAGATGTTCATGTATCAGGCCACGCCTACCAAGAGGAATTGAAGCTTCTTCAAGCCCTTGTAAAACCAAAATTCTTTGTGCCTGTTCATGGAGAGTACCGTCATTTAATTCAACATGCACAGCTTGCAGAAAAAATGGGCATACCAAAAGAAAATATTTTTATTGCAGATAATGGAACAGTGATGGAGTTCACAAAGGATAAAGGACGAATCAATGGTACAGTAATGGCCGGAAGAGTTTTGGTTGATGGCTTAGGTGTAGGAGATGTAGGAAATATTGTTCTTCGGGATAGAAAGCATCTGTCACAAGATGGATTAATTGTGGTTGTTGTTACACTGAATAAGGAATCAGGTCTTGTTGTGGCAGGTCCTGATATAATCTCAAGAGGCTTTGTATATGTAAGGGAATCTGAAGACTTGATGGAAGAAGCAAAATCGGTTATTAAAGAAGCCTTGACGGAATGTGAAGAAAAAAGTATAACTGAATGGGGTACTATAAAAACAAATATTAAGGACAATCTGAGGGATTTTATATATCAGAAAACCAAGAGGAACCCAATGATATTGCCAATAATAATGGAAATATAAGGTTGGTACAAGGCTTCCAATGGAAGTATTCAAAGATTAAAGGGAGCCTTGTAATATATGAATAACAAAAGATTTCTATTGAAGGATTTAATAATTTAAGCCTTGATATCTCAAGGCTTTAGTATTTTGGGAGGCAGGCTTAGTGAAAAAGAAAGTATATGCAATAGTAAACCCTGTTTCTGCGAACGGTTTAACAGGAAAGGAATGGCCTAGTTATGAAAGCATAATAAAAGCTTCTGGTATTGATATGGATTATGTGTTTACTGAATATCCAATGCATGCAACAGCTTTAGCACAAGAGGCTCTAAAGAAAGAGTATGAAATTATTTTGTCAGTGGGCGGCGATGGCACCATGAATGAGGTGCTAAACGGTTTTTTTTATGATAGAGAACTCATAAATAAAAACGCATCATTAGCAATTTTTTCTAGAGGGACAGGCTGTGATACAATCAGAACCATTGGTATAGGTAAAGATGTGAATTCAATAATTGAAGTATTAAAACTTGAGAAAAGTCAGTTCCTTGATGTTGGTTTGGCAGAGTTCACCGGATATGGAGGCAAAAAGACACAAAGGTATTTTCTCAATGTATCAGATGTAGGTATTGGTGGGGAAACTACATATAGGGTTAATAAGAACTCTAAAGCATTAAAAGGCTTCTTATCCTTTATGCTAGGTGCTTTAACAACGATAATAACATACAGAAATAAAGACTTTCAAGTTACAGTGGATGATGTTGTAATAGATGAAAGGCTCAACAGCATCATTGTAGCTAACGGAAAGTACTTTGGGGGAGGAATGAAAATTGCTCCCATGGCAGAAATGAATGATGGATATTTTGATATAATAATTATTGGTAATTTAAGCAAATTAGATCTGCTTTTTAATTTTCCCAAAATATATAAGGGTGATCATATGAATCATCCTAAGTTGATGCACCTTAAAGGTAAAACAGTAATAGTAAATGCAAAACAAAAGGCACTGATTGAGGTAGATGGTGAACAACCAGGAGTAATAGGAGCAAAATTTAGTATACTGCCTCAAAAAATAAAAGTGCTAGTTGGAAAATAGGAGAGAAGTATTTATGAACAATAAGTATTTGGCGAAATCATCTCTTTTGGCTGCTGTTTATGTAGTATTAACAGTAATTTTAGGAGAGTTCTCCTATGGTCCCATTCAGTTTAGAATAGCTGAAGCTCTTGTCTTATTGCCCCTGGTAGAACCTGCAGCTATTATGGGAGTAACAGTTGGATGCATAATTGCAAATATTTTTGGAGGTTATGGCCCTATAGATATATTTGGAGGCAGCACAGTAACATTAATAGCTGCCTATTTGACAAGTAAAATGCCGAATAAAATTTTAGGTGCTATTCCACCCATAGTATTGAATGCACTTATTGTGTCTATTTGGGTAAGCAAATTTTCAGGAATTCCATATCTTATAATTATGGCTAATATAGCCTTAGGAGAAACAATTGCTGTAGGTGTTTTGGGAATTTTCCTTGTTTCTATATATGCAAAGTATATTAAAACAACAAGATAATGTTGTAATTATGAATAATCAAATGTATAATGTTTTTTTGTTGAAACAATTCGCAATAATAAAGGAAGTGTACCATGGATAATTTCGTACGAGAAGATATAAGAAACATTGCTATTATTGCCCATGTTGATCATGGTAAGACTACTTTGGTAGATGGACTGCTGAAACAGAGTGGGACTTTCAGAAGCAATGAAAATGTAGCGGAAAGGGTAATGGATTCAAACGAACTGGAGAGAGAAAGAGGCATTACAATATTAGCTAAGAATACAGCTATTAACTATAATGGGGTAAAAATAAATGTAGTTGATACACCAGGCCATGCAGATTTTGGCGGTGAGGTTGAGCGTGTATTAAAAATGGTGGAAAGTGTTCTTTTGATAGTAGATGCTGCTGAAGGACCCATGCCACAAACAAGATTTGTATTAAAAAAAGCTCTAGGTTTAAAGCTCAAGCCTATTGTGGTAATAAACAAGATTGACAGGCCTGATTCAAGGATAGAAGAAGTAATAGATGAAGTAATAGATTTATTTATTGATTTAGGAGCAGATGACGAACAGCTTGATTTCCCGATCATCTATACTTCAGCAAAGGCTGGCTATGCATTATATGATCTTAATGATGAAGGTAAAGATTTGACACCTTTATATGAAACCATAATTAACAAAGTTGCTCCACCTTCTGGGTCCTTAGATGGACCTTTGCAGTTCCAGATAACAACCATTGAGTACGACGATTATATCGGAAGAGTTGCAATAGGTAAGATTTTTAGAGGGAAAATTAAGTATGGGCAGAATGCTGTTTTATGCAAGATTGATGGTAGATTGGAAAATGTAAAAGTGGGAAGATTCTATGGCTTCAAGGGTTTAAAAAGGGTAGAGATACAGGAAGCTTTTTTAGGAGATATAATAGCTATTTCAGGTATAGAAGATATTAATATAGGGGAAACACTGTGTGATAGCCAAAAACCGGAACCTTTGCCATTAATAGAAGTGGAGGAGCCTACTTTATCTATGACTTTCATGGTAAATAACAGCCCCTTTGCAGGCAGAGAAGGTGAGTATGTAACATCCAGGCATTTAAGAGCAAGGTTGATGAAAGAACTGGAAACAAATGTAGCTTTAAGAGTTCGTGAAACAGATTCTCCAGATGCTTTCGAAGTCTATGGTAGAGGAGAACTTCATCTCTCAATACTGATAGAAACTATGAGAAGAGAAGGATATGAGTTTCAGGTTTCTAAGCCGACAGTAATTTTAAAAGAAATTGATGGCAAAATATGTGAACCCATCGAGAGTCTTTTCGTGGAGGTACCCCAGGATCATTTAGGGGTAGTAATGGAAAAACTGGGCTCAAGAAGAGCTGAAATGCTTAATATGAATACCACCAGTGACGGATATCTAAGGGTGGAGTTTAAAATTCCTACAAGAGGTCTTATAGGATACAGATCCCAATTCCTCACTGATACAAAAGGTAATGGAATACTGCATCATGTTTTCATGGGCTTTGAACCCTATAAAGGAGAAGTCCCTGAAAGAAACAGAGGTGCCTTAGTAGCTTTTGAAAGTGGGGAGACAACAACATATGGTCTCTACAATGTACAAGAAAGAGGAGAACTTTTTGTAGGGGCTGGTGTAGAAGTTTATGAAGGTATGATAGTTGGTGTCAATTCAAAAAGCGACGATCTTGATGTAAATGTATGCAAAAAGAAACATGTAACAAATATGAGAGCTTCTGGTTCTGATGAAGCTTTAAAGCTAAGTCCTCATATTGAAATGAGCTTAGAGCAATGTCTAGAATTTATTGCAAGCGATGAATTGGTTGAAATTACACCTAAATCAATTAGATTGAGAAAAAAAATACTTGATGGTAATCAAAGAGCAAAATTGAGAAAAGGATAATGTCTTGTCAAAAATTGCAGCAAGTTATATAATTATAAAGAATTATTATTACATGTAGACATGAACTGCTTAAAACAATGCTTACAGTGAAAAAAGATTTCTGTAAAGAAGCATGTGAGGTGCAACAATATGTTGAGAAAAAAATTTTTAACCATATCTATTCTTTTTATAATTATTATAATGGCTGCAATTTTTATTTACTATAATATTTCATTAATGCCAATGGAAGATACCTCACAGGGTAAAACTATTACTATTATCATACCAAACGGTGCAAATTCAAGTCAGATTGGATCTATATTAGAAGACAATAAACTGATAAGGAATAAGACTGTATTCAGGATATACAGCAAGTTAAACAATCTAGACAGCAAATATAAAGCAGGAACCTATGAAATTAATAACTCTATGGATATAAAAGCTATTTCTGAAATGCTACTACAAGGGAAAGGTTTTACTGAAGTTATACGATTTACTATACCAGAAGGTTATGAAATCAGAATGATTATAGATAAGCTGGTAGAACTGGGGTTAGGCCAGAGAGAAAAGTATGAGGAGCTGCTAAATGAAGCAGATTTTGACTTTAGTTTTATTGAAGGTATAGAAAGAGAAGAAGGCAAACTCGAAGGCTATCTTTTCCCCGACACCTACGAAGTGTATAAAGGATCTTCTGAAAAGGAAATAATAAATAAAATGCTTAAACGCTTTGATGATGTCTTTAATGATGAATATATAAAAAGGTCTAAAGAATTGAACATGTCTGTTGATGAAGTGGTGACTCTTGCATCCATAATTGAAAGAGAAGCAAAAATAGACGAAGATAGAAAGATGATTTCCTCTGCATTTCATAACAGACTAAAAAATAATATGTATCTGCAATCCTGTGCAACTGTACAGTATGTTTTAAAGGAAAGAAAAGAAAACTTACTATACAAAGACCTGGAGATTCAATCTCCATATAATACTTATAAAAACCCTGGTTTACCTCCAGGACCTATTGCATCACCAGGTATGAAATCTATTGAAGCTGCATTGTATCCTGAAAACACTGAATATCTTTATTTTTTTGCAAAGGATGACGGTTCCCATGTATTTTCAAAGACTTTTAAGGAACATCTACAATTACAAAACAAATATAAAAGTGGATTATTAGATTAATAACATTAATAGGCAATACATGTGGTTTCACATGTATTGCCTATTAACATGAAAGATGGTCGATAAAATGAGCAATATCAATTACGATTATATTCAAAACTATGTAAACCAGCTAATACCAAAGTCTGAAGGGATATTAGCAGAGTTAGAAGGCTATGCAAAAGAAAATCATGTTCCCATAATAACTCCAGATGTGGCTGCTTTTCTATCAATTTTAATAAAATCTACCAATGCAAAAAAAATACTTGAGATAGGAACTGCCATAGGATATTCTGCTATATTGATGGGTAGGGCTGCAGGCGACAACTTTAAAATTACCACCATAGAAAAGAACCAGGAAATGATTGATCTAGCTTCAAAAAACATAAAGGCTGCAGGTTATGATAATAATATTAATATATTAAGTGGAGATGCATCTGAAATTCTACAATCTATAGATGATAACTATGATATGATATTTATAGATGCAGCTAAAGGACAGTATATGGATTTTTTGAGACTTTCATTTGATAAGTTGAAAATCGGAGGTCTGTTTATTTGTGATAATGTCCTATTCAGAGGAATGGTGGCAGAAAGAAGTCTGTTGATAAGAAGAAAAATAACAATAGTAAAGAGGCTAAAAAGATTTCTGAGTTATATATCTAATCATGAGGCCATGGATACAGTGGTAATTCCAATGGGTGATGGAGTTTCAATAAGCATGAAAAAGAAGGAGGCAGTAATAGATGACTAAACCTGAACTACTAGCGCCTGCAGGAAATTTAGAAAAGCTAAAAATGGCGTTAATATATGGTGCTGATGCAGTATATCTAGGTGGAGAGAGATTTGGTTTGAGGGCTCAAGCAGGTAACTTCTCTATGGAAGACTTGAAAGAAGGTGTAAAGCTTGCTCACGAGTTGGGAAAAAAGATATATGTTACTGTAAATATAATACCCCATAATGAAGACTTGGAAGGCTTTAGTGATTATGTAAAAGAGCTGCAAAGCATAGGAGTAGATGCACTTATATTCTCTGACCCTGGAATATTTCTGATTATTAAAGAAGCTGCTCCTGGTATGGAGTTGCATCTTAGTACACAAGCCAATAATACAAACTATAAGAGTGCAGAATTTTGGTATAAACAAGGTGTTAAAAGGATAGTATTAGCAAGAGAATTAAGTTTAACTGAAATAAAAGAAACTATTGATAAAGCACCAAAGGGTTTGGAATTTGAAGCTTTTGTCCATGGAGCAATGTGCATGTCTTACTCCGGCAGATGTTTACTTAGTAATTACATGGTTGGACGAGATGCTAACAGAGGTGAATGCGCACATCCATGCCGCTACAAATATTATTTGGTAGAGGAAAAAAGACCAGGTCAATATATGCCTGTAGAAGAAGATGAAAGAGGCACATATATTTTTAATTCGAAAGATTTATGTATGATAGAATATATACCGGAATTGGTCAACTCAGGAATAAAGAGCTTTAAGATTGAAGGTAGGATGAAAAGCTCCTATTATATAGCTACAGTTGTAGGAGCTTATAGGAAAGCAATAGATCAATATATAAAGGATCCAGATAATTTCATATTGGATAAGGAATGGGTTGATGAGGTACACAAAGCAAGTCATAGAGAATTTTCCACTGGTTTTTACTTTGGAAAACCCGACAGCAAAGGACAGATATATGAAACTAGTTCTTATGTAAGAGACTATGCCTTTGTCGGTGTTGTAATGGATTATGATAATTCAACAGGAATTGCGACCATAGAACAGAGGAATAAAATGTCTTTAGGAGAAGAAATAGAAGTAATAGGACCTAAAAAGAAAATGTTTAGCCAAAGAATTGAGGAAATGTGGGATGAAGAAGGACAAAAAATAGAATCAGCACCACATCCTCAGCAGATAGTAAAAATGAAGATGAAACATGATGTGTCTAAATATGATATTATCAGGAGGGAAAGAAAAGAAGATGAATAAACCATTGTTGATTGGAATAACTGGGGGTACCGGCTCAGGCAAAAGTACTGTTGCTAAAGCTATTTACGAAAGTCTTCCAAAGAACAATATAATTATAATAGAACAGGACAGCTATTATAATGATCAAAGCCATTTGACACCTGAAGAAAGGATAAAGACCAACTATGATCACCCCCTGGCCTTTGACACCGATCTGCTGGTTTCCCATTTAAAAGACCTCCTTGATAACAAGCCTATAGACAAGCCTTTATACGATTTTACCGTCCATAACAGAATGAAAGAAACTATAAGAATAGAGCCTAAAGAGATTATTATTCTTGAAGGAATATTGATTTTGGATTCCCCTGAAATAAGAAAGCTGTTGGATATAAAAATATATGTGGATACTGATGCAGATGTCAGGATCATAAGAAGAATACAGAGAGACATGAAGGAAAGGGGTAGAACTCTGGAATCAATAATAAAACAATATACTGAAGTAGTAAAACCTATGCATTATGAATTTATAGAGCCTACTAAGAGGTATGCAGATATAATAATTCCAGAAGGAGGATACAATAAAGTAGCTATTGATATAATAGTTGCAAAAATAAAGTCTATACTGGGAATAACAGGATAGATAAGAATACAACCTCCCCAATTGGCCAATACTATATTTATAAGTATAGTATTGGAACTTTTTTGGAGGGGTTTTATGGTAGATCAAGAAGTACCTTTTGTGAGCAAAAAAAGAATTCTGCTTATAGGGTCTATACTTATACTGATATGTATATCCCTACTTGGCAGATTATTTTTTATACAAATAATTAAGAAAGATGAGTACAGTAAAAAGGCTGTACAGCAGAGATTAATGACTATTCCTCTAGACATAGAAAGGGGAGACATTTTTGATAAGAATATGATTCCATTTACAGGGAGAGAAATTAAGAAATACATAATTGTTTATCCTGATTATATACAAGATAATAATGCTGTTGCATCTGTAATTTCAAAATTGAGCGGCACATCCTATGAAGATGTATTAAAGGAACTGGACTCGGATGCAGATACACTTGAATTCATTTATGAGAAAGAAAATGAAGAATTGTTAGATTTAATAGAAGCTGGAAAGTTAAAGGGAGTAATAGCAATTGAAAAAAATCATAGATATTCTGATAAATCTATAGGAAGGCATGTCATTGGTTATATCAGCAAATCTGATAAAAATGGTGAAATGGGAATTGAAAGAAGCATGGATAATTACTTATCATCTGCAAGTGGAAGGAGCCTTATTGCTGTTGTGGATAGCAGTAAAAACATTATTCCGGGTCTTGGTTTCAGGAAGGTTGAAACCAATAGTAATGGATTAAATTATGGGATAAAGCTTACTTTGGATTACCATATACAAAAAATCGTGGAACAAGTTATGAAAGATAATAAGGTTAATGGGGCTGTAATTGTGATGGATGTAAAAACAGGAGAAATATTGGCTATGGCAAGCCACCCTCATTATGAGCAGGATGATATTCAAAAATATATAAATAGTAATGGTGAAGAGCTTATTAACAAATGCATTTGGCCTTACGATCTAGGTTCGGTCTTTAAGATTGTTGTTGCTGCAGCAGCAATTGAAAGTGGGAAAATCGATCTTGATCAGAAATATAAATGTGAAGGAAGCATTGATGTAGGAAATAGTAAAATTAATTGTTCTACACATGAAAGCCACAAAGACAGAGAAATAACCATAGATGAAGCTTTTGCCTTATCCTGTAATACAGCTTTTGTAAAAATAGGAATGGAACTAGGTGCAGAAACCATATTGGATATGGCAAAAAAACTTGGTCTCGGTGAAAAACAATGCTTCGAATTATTAGAAGAAAAATCCGGCTACATTCCAAAGCCTGAGGAAGAGGGTATAGGAAATATATCTATTGGGCAAGGAAAAATTCAAGTTACTCCTCTTCAAGTAACTTCTATGGTGTCTACAATAGCCAATAATGGAATAAAATATAATAGTAGATTGGTTGATGAATTGATAAATGAAGATGGTGCTACTGTAAAAAAGATTGATAAAGGGCATCCTAAAATTGCTTTATCTCCGACGACTGCTTATAGATTAAAAAAGATGTTAAGAGATGTTGTCACATATGGTACAGGTAAGCAAGCGGATATAGGAGCACAACTTGGGGGAAGCAGCGGCAAGACAGGTACTGCAGAGACGGGAATAGATAATGGAAGAATAATACATGGTTGGTTTACAGGTTTTATACCATCAAACAATCCCCAATATGCCATTACTGTTTTTATAAATAACGGTCGTTCAGGAGGTAGATCAGCAGCTCCTGTTTTTAGACAGATAGGAGAAGCCATAATTAAAAATATTAAGAGATAGGACAGTCACAAAACTAACTTTAAAATCATATAATTAAAAGTGACACTAAAATAGGAGGGTTCAACATGCTGCTATTGATTTGTACCTTGATTGCAGAGGCATTTAAGGATCTTATTTTGCTTTTTGGCTATGTTCAAAGTACCAATTCTTTCCCGCAGCCCCTGACTCCTGAAGAAGAGCAGTATTACCTGGAGCGTTACCAGAATGGTGATGAAGACGCAAAGAATATATTAATTGAACGAAACCTAAGACTGGTTGCACATATAGTAAAAAAATTCAGCAGTGGTAAGGAAAGTGATGATCTCATATCTATAGGAACAATAGGTCTTATAAAAGCAATTGTTACCTTCAAAGGGGAAAAAGGTACAAGGCTTGCTACCTATGCTGCCAGATGCATAGAAAATGCAATACTCACATGATAGGAACATAATACCCCCTTATTTCACATATAAATTGAAGTAGACTTAGTATTCTGTTATATGTGAGATAAGGAGGTTTTCTATGTCTAGGTTGCAAAAAGCATATATTATAGAGATTCATTATCCTAAATCAGAAGAAGGTATATATAAATTAAGGAAAAGGGTTATAGAAGCCTTCGATAAATTGTTTAAAGAACATATCAGATTCTTATCAATCAGCGAGAGAGAAAAGAAAAAAGTGTACGATGAAATGATGGAAAGTATTGTTCATCATGAGGGGATTGATGAGAATTGAGAGTTGCCATATATTCCAGGAAGAGTAAATACACAGGAAAAGGAGAGAGTGTAGAGAATCAAGTTCAGCTTTGCAAGGAATATGCTGTTAAGAATCTTGGTTTCGATGATAAAGATTTAATAATATATGAAGATGAAGGATTCTCGGGCAGCAACACTAAGAGGCCTGAGTTCCAAAGGATGTTAACCGACATAAAGAAGAAGAAAATTGATTTAATAATATGCTATAGATTAGATAGAATAAGTAGAAATGTACTAGACTTTCTTAATCTGATAGAAATCTTAAGTAGAGACAATATAGGTTTTGTATCTATCAGAGAACAGTTTGATACTACTACTCCTATGGGAAGGGCTATGATGTATATTGCCTCTGTATTTGCACAACTGGAGAGGGAAACAATAGCAGAGAGAATAAAAGATAATATGTTGCAACTTGCTAAATCAGGACGGTGGCTAGGAGGTAAACTTCCTACAGGTTTTAAATCAGAGTCTATTATTACAAAGGAAAAAGGAGAAAAAGAAAAAAAAGAATATAAGCTGATTCCAATACAAAAAGAAATATTGCTAGTGAAAGAAATATATAATAAGTTTTTAGAATTAAAGTCTCTATCTGCAGTAGAGAACTATTTAATAAATAATAACAAAAAGACAAAAAACGGAGCGGATTTTAATAGACACTCTATTAAGCTGATCTTAAAAAACCCTGTATATGCAATAGCTGATAAAGACACTTACAAATACTTGGAACGTAAAGGATATAGCATTTGTTCCGATTTAAGTGAGTTTAACGATATAAATGGGCTTATAGGATACAACAAAACAAAGCAATCAGCAGAGAATAAAAGCATTAAGTATAGAGATGTGAACCAATGGATAATTGCTGTAGGTAAGCATAAGGGTATTATACCTGGCAGAGACTGGATTGAAGTTCAGAAATTGCTGGAGAAAAACAAATCTCATGCTTATAAAAGAGAAAATAGTTCTCATGCTCTTCTGTCTGGAATCCTGAAATGTAAAGAATGCGGTAGCTTCATGAGACCAAAATCCATGAAGAGGTATACTGCTGATGGGAATCAGGTATATTATTATATTTGCGAGAGAAAGGAAAAGAGTAAAAAGGATAAATGCCAAAATAAGAACATTAATGGAAATAGAATTGACCTTCAAATAATAGAAAGTATGAAAGAAATAATGAGAATTCTCCAGCTGGGATTTATTAAGGATGAGTTATGGAATTCAATGAATATTAGAGTAAGAAGATGTTTTATTAGGTCTATAATAACTCAAATATTGTGGAATGGAGAAAAAATTGATATAATCCTAGTTGATGAAGATTTGTTACCTCAATGTAATAATAGCAAATGAGATATTAATGACAATTCGTGCATCAAAAAAGACAAAGTCTGAAGTATCTATAAATGAACCCATAGGCATAGATAAGGAAGGCAATGAAATATCACTTATAGACATACTGGGAAGCGACGCAGATTTAATATTGGATGAGGTGGAGTTAAAAATTCAAATAAAAAAACTATATCAGAAAATGGAATCAATTTTGAAAGACAGGGAAAAACAAATATTGGAACTAAGATATGGTCTTTTAAACGGAGTATGTAAAACTCAAAGAGAAATTGCAGATATGCTGGGTATATCCAGATCATATGTTTCCAGAATAGAAAAAAGAGCTATCAAAAAGCTCTATAAGGAGTTGTACTTGGAGAGCTAAGAGGTGTAGTATGAAAAAACTATTAATGCCAGATCTATATTATGAGTCTGTTTTTTTTATAGATAATAAGGAACTAAAGAGAAGAGGCATTGAAGGCATAATAATTGACATTGATAATACTTTAGTACCTTGGGATGTGAAAGAGGCAAATGCTAAGGTAATAAATTTTATTGATGATATACTACAACAAGGGTTTAAAGTATGTATAATATCTAACAATACGAAAAAAAGAGTGGATAAATTTAATGAAATGCTAAGCCTGCCATCTATACATAGGGCAGGAAAGCCAAAATTAACCCCATATTTAAAGGCTATGAAGCTTCTAAATACAAATAAACAAAATACTGCAGTTATTGGTGACCAACTCTTCACCGATGTGCTTGGTGGCAATCGTTTAGGGTTGTTCACCATTCTTGTTGCTCCAATGAGCTCGAAAGAGTTTATATGGACCCGATTTGTGCGCAAATTAGAGAGAATTGTATTAAATAATATCCTTGACCAAAATTGTTGTAGATAATCGCCAATTTTTAGATTTATTTTAAAAAAATTGCAGGATTTTTTCAAGAAATATAGAATATAGTCTCATAGTAATATAAGAGTACTATGGAGATAGGACTTATGTACTATGGATTAAGTTAGGAGCTTAAACATAGTGTAGTTGTAACATAACCGACTATTTTGTATTAGTTGGTTTTTTTAGTATACATAGACTTGGGTAATCATGTAGCAGCGAGAGGGTGATAAATTGAAAAGAAATCTTAGGCTTGGTGATATGCTGCTAAGTTCCGGTAAGGTAACTGAAAAACAACTCCATGAAGCTATAAACACACAGAAGAAAATAAAAACTAAAAGACTTGGAGAAGTCTTGGTGGATCTAGGATATGTAAAGGAAGAAGATATTCTGGAAATTCTGGAAAAGCAGCTTGACATCCCAATTATAGATTTATCCTATTATTATATTGATCCTAAAATCACTGCACTTGTACCAGAGAATATAGCACGAAAATATGATTTGATTCCTATAGATATAATAGATGGAGAATTGCTTATAGTTATGAGCGATCCTCTCAATATATTTGCAATCGATGATGTTAAACTCTTAACAGGCATGAAGGTAAAGGTTGCACTGTCTTCTAAATCAGTAATAACCAGGACCATAAATAAATACTATACACAGGAAGGAACAAAAAAAGCAATAGAAGAGTTTGAAGAAAGCTTTGTGCCTAACAGGATGGACGATCTAGATGAAAGTGAGTTATCAGATGTGAATAGTGCACCAGTAGTTAAGCTGGTAAACACTATAATCGGACAAGCTGTAACCATGAGAGCCAGTGATATACATATAGAACCTTGCGAAAACAGCATAAGAGTTCGTTTCAGACTGGACGGAGACCTCCAGGAGATTATGAGCTTTTCAAAGAAAAGCCATATGGCTATAGTTACAAGAATAAAGATTATGGGAAGAATGGACATAGCTGAGAGAAGAATACCTCAAGACGGAAGAGTTGAAATGGAGATAGAAAATAAAGCTATAGATATGAGGATATCTTCCCTTCCTACAGTCTATGGCGAAAAAATTGTCATCAGGTTGCTGGACAGAGATAATTTTAACATTGGTAAAGAAGATTTAGGTTTTTCAAATAATAATTTAAAGCTGTTTAACAAAATAATAAGACAGCCCTATGGAATAATATTGGTTACAGGCCCTACAGGTAGCGGTAAAACTACAACTTTGTATGCTATCCTGAAAGAACTGAATAAGGAAGAAAAAAATATAATAACTGTAGAAGATCCAGTAGAATATAAACTTCATGGCATTAATCAGGTACAAGTAAATACAAAGGCTGGATTAACTTTTGCAAGCGGACTTCGATCTATACTAAGGCAGGACCCAGATATAATAATGGTAGGAGAGATAAGGGATTCAGAGACAGCTGAAATAGCTGTAAGGGCATCCATAACAGGGCATCTTGTATTGTCTACCCTACATACTAATGATACTGCTTCAACTGTGGTCAGGCTTATTGATATGGGTATAGAATCTTATTTGGTATCCTCTTCTGTCATAGGTATAATATCTCAACGATTGGTTAAGAGACTGTGCAATGGATGCAAGACAAGTTATATTGCCAGTGATAAGGAAAAAAGAATGCTGGGTATTGCAGATACTGGGGATATAAAGCTTTATAAACCCAACGGCTGTAATCGATGCATAAAGGGCTACAGAGGGAGAATACCTGTTCATGAAGTGCTTTACATAGATGAAACAATAAGAAAGCTTGTAGATAATAAAGGTACTACAGACGAGATAAAAAATACAGCTATAAAAAATGGTATGACTACATTGTATGAAAATGCAGTAAATTTAGCTTTGGAAGGTATTACATCCATGGAAGAAGTGCTAAAAGTAGGTTTTACCATAGATTAGGAGGTCATAAATTGGATATTTTAAATATAGTAAGAGATGGTGTTGAGAAAAAAGCTTCAGATATTCATCTTACAGTTGGAGTGCCCATAATTTACAGGATAAATGGTAAATTGATAAAAATAGGAGGAGAAGCATTAACACCTCAAATGACAGAAAAAATGGTAAAGGACATATTGAATGATATTCAGCTCAAGGAGCTGATGGAAAAAGGTGAAATAGATACATCTTATTCAGCTCCAGGTGTAGCCAGATTCAGAGTCAATGTATATAAGCAAAGGGGAAGTTTTTGTTTAGCTATAAGAATAATTCCCCTCAACATACCTACTATGGAAGAGCTTGGTGTTCCCCCTGTAGCTAGAGATTTAGCCCTTATGCCAAGAGGACTCATATTAATTACAGGTCCTACTGGAAGTGGCAAATCCACAACCCTTGCAACTATGATTGATTTGATAAATCGAGAAAAAAATTGCCATATTCTCACATTAGAAGATCCTATAGAATACTTGCATAGGCATAATAAAAGCATAGTAAACCAAAGGGAGATTGGCAATGACTCAAGAAGCTTTGCAAATGCTTTAAGGGCAGCCTTAAGACAAGATCCAGATGTGATTTTAGTAGGAGAGATGAGGGATCTTGAGACTATTAGCATAGCGCTTACAGCAGCAGAGACGGGACATCTAGTGTTATCTACACTTCATACCTTGGGAGCTGCTAAAACCGTAGATAGAATAATAGATGTATTTCCGCCCTATCAACAGCAGCAAATAAGAATTCAATTTTCTTCAGTTATACAGGGGATTATTTCACAGCAGCTTTTTCCAAGGGCGGATGGAGAGGGCAGAGTTGCGGCCTTTGAAGTAATGATTGCCACATCTGCCATAAGAAATCTTATTAGAGAAGAAAAGACCCATCAAATAGATACAGTAATACAAACTGGATCTCAATATTCAATGCAGACTTTTGACAACTCTCTTTTGAACCTATATAAAAAAGGGTTAATCGATAGAGATACAATCTTAACGCAAGCTACAAATCCTGATATTTTAAAAAAGTTTATATTATAAGCGGGCGGTGATATGCTTTGCAATATAAATATAAAGCCGTTGCAGATAATGGCAGCATTATTGAGGGCATTCATGAAGCAGAAAGTGAAGCTGAAGTAGTTGCTATGCTGAAAAGCAGTCGATATATGCCCATACATATTGAAGAGACATATAACAGTGGTGCAAGCAAAAGTATTACTCTTGCGAAGGTAAAAAAGAAAGACTTGGCAGTATTCTGCAGGCAGTTTTATACCATGCTCAATGCAGGTGTAAGCATAGTAAAATGTCTCGATGTACTGGAAAAACAATGTGAGAATAAACTGCTAAGAAAAGCAGTGGGTGAAGTCTACGATAGTGTGCAAAAGGGAATGACTCTGTCAGAGGCTATGAAAAACAAAGAAAAGGTATTTCCTAATATACTCATTAATATGGCAGAAGCAGGAGAAATGAGTGGAAGCTTGGATGTTATTATGGGGAGAATGGCCTTCCATTATGAAAAGGAAAATAAGATTGAAAACAAGATAAAAGGAGCTATGGTCTATCCTATAGTATTGGCAGTTGTTGCCATAGCAGTAGTTGTATTCTTGCTTGTTGCTGTGATGCCGACATTTATAAGCATGTTCCAAAGCAGCGGAATAGAATTGCCTGGTCCTACAAAAATGCTGCTCAACATAAGCAACTCTATAAATGATTTCTGGTACATGTATATAGTTGTTTTCGTTGCTATAACTATGGGTTTAGGTTATTATAGTAAAACTGATGTTGGCGGTATGATGCTCGATATTATTAAAATTAGAATACCTATAATAAAGGACATCAATATTAAAGTAGCTACATCAAGGTTTACAAGAACTTTATCTACTTTGCTGGCAAGCGGCATACCTCTTATACAAGGAATTGACATAGTATCTAAAGTTATAGGAAATAGATATATATCAATGAAACTCGAAGAAGTAAAAGAAGATGTACGAAAAGGAATACCTTTATCCAGGACTATAAAGAATATTGCTGTTTTTCCACCCATGGTAGACTCAATGATAAAGGTGGGAGAGGAATCGGGAGCTTTAGACGATATATTAAATAAAAGCGCTGACTTTTATGATGAAGAGGTAGAAACCTCTCTGCAGAAAATGACAGAGTTGATACAACCTATTATGGTGGTCATAATGGCTCTGGTAGTAGGCTTTGTAGTTGTAGCAATAGCACTGCCAATGTTTGAAATGGTCAACACCATTCAAATATAAAATCTTTATCATATATATACGGGGAGGGATGTAAATTTAAGGGACAAGCATATTGAACTAGGGAATTATTTTGAATAATTTGGGGAGGCATGTAAATGTTTAATTGGTTTGTAAAAAAGATTAATAACAAAAAAGGTTTCACATTAGTTGAATTGGTAGTTGTAATTGCAATATTGGGGATATTATCATCCATAGCTGTACCAAGATTGAACAAATCAAGACAGACAGCAGTAGTAACTGCTCACAACTCAAATATCAGAACTCTTGAAAGTGCGGCAAATATGTATATAGCTGATAAGGGATTACCTTCAGAGGAGAAAACATTTCCAGGTGATAGCGGTAATGATATGCTAGACTTTGTTCAAGAATGGCCGAATGTACCAAATGGCATTCCTTCAACTTCACCTAAAGCCGGAGAACCATATGAAGTAACAATTAATGAAGAAGGCAAAATTACTGTAAAACCAGGTAAAGCAATAGTGGGTGATGATGGAGATATTGATGTTGCAGATAGCACAGAAGAAACACCTGGTTCAGACTCATAATTATTTGACCAATTAGTATTATTATTGAATAGGTGATTAAAAGAGTATTACTGTTTCCAATCTATTTCTATTTAGTGAATCTAGTTAATATTAACCAAAGGAGGCTGCAGATGTATATAATTATATTCATATTAGGTACCATAATAGGTTCCTTTCTAAATGTATGCATATACAGAATACCAAGAGAAGAATCCATAGTGTTTCCATCATCTCATTGCACATACTGCAACACTCCTTTGAAATGGTATGATCTTATACCTGTATTAAGCTATTTATTCCTCAGGGGAAAGTGCAGATATTGTAGGGGAGATATCTCCCCTCAATATCCTATTATTGAGTTGTTGAACGGAATTATATATTCAATATTATTTTATTATCTTGGACTATCATTGGATTTTCTGTATTTTAGTATTATTATCAGTATATTGCTTGTTATTAGCATCATTGATTTTTATCATCAAATAATACCTGACATTTTACTGGTATTAGTTATCATTATTACTGTTTTATATAGAGTTACAGTTTATTATATTTATGGAATACCCATATACCTATTAGACAGTCTCATAGGTTTTTTAGCTGCTGGATTGTTATTTACAATAATAGCATTGGTATCTAATGGAGGCATGGGTGGAGGTGATATAAAGCTAATAGCTATATTGGGCTTTATATTGGGATTGAAAAAAACTATTTTAAATATATTATTATCCTTCATCATTGGAGCTGCAGTATCATTATTACTTCTAATATCTGGAAGGAAGAGTAGAAAGGACACCATTCCTTTCGGTCCCTTCATCAATATTTCCTTTTTCATCTCCGCTTTATGGGGAGAAAGTATAATATTGCTTTACATAAAATTAATTATGTAAAATATTGTGGTGTTTATGATGTCAAAGATTATAAATTTGATAAAATCAAATAAGGGCTCAGCATTGCTCATGGTTGTTACCATATTTTCGGTATTATCCATACTTACTATACCAGCTCTTTTTACTGGTATGAGCAACACAAAGCAGGCTGCTTATCAGGCTAATAATATGCAAGCTTATTATATTGCATACTCTGGAGTTGAAGCAGCTTATGCAGCACTTTTCACAGATACTTCAAAAAGGGATTTACTTGGTGAATTCAAAAGCGGAAGTATCAAATCCTTAGGACCTGAAGAGATAACCATTGGAGGTAATGGTGAAAAAGCTGAAGTAAGAGTAGATATAACTGAATCCGGCAAGACCATTCTGATTACATCAAAGGGTATAACCGGTAATGGCAAGGAAACTAAAACACTGCAAATGTCCTTTCCCATAAACTATCCTGAGTTGAAAAAATGGATAGAAAAATAAGGAGAATAATTATGTTAAAGAATAATAAAGGATTAACTCTTATAGAGGTTTTATTGACTTTAACAATATCAGTTATAGTTATTTCAGTAGGATTTTCCCTCTCAGGTCTGGGAGAGAGGATAAATGCTTATGTAAATAAGGAACATCTTGCTCAGTCGAATATTAGAACATCAATAGAAGAAATGTCAAATTATATAATGAAAGCCAGTTCTGTATTCCTGCACAGGTCTATTGAAGATGTCTTTACAGATAATATCTATGATTTTGACAGCCATTACAATAACACTGTAAAAGTAGACAATAGCTATATGAATAACAAAGGCAGAGGAATAGAGTATAAAAAAGCCATTGAAGAAAAATACAAGGGATGGAGTTTTATAACCTTAAGCAAAGATAGAAAAGAAATTAGAAACTTCATTTATAATGAAGATGATGATGGTAACTATTACTACATAGTGAAAAGAATAATAGCTCCTACAGATATTATATATAAGTTGTTTTTTAATAGACCAATGTCTAATGCAAAAAATAATATGGTAAATATGACGCTAATTTCTGAGGATTCAAAAGGAAAAGTCAATGAAGTAGTGACAGAAATAGAGGCTTTGAACAGCCTCCAGGTAGTTAACAGAGGAAATCATAAGGAACCTGCTACAGTAATGTTTTACAGGTTGGAAGACAGGCCTATGACTGAGGATGTATCAGGAGCTTTAACCTTTGTTCTTGATACATCAGGAAGCATGAGCGATAACACAGTTTTCAATGGAAATACCATAAAGAAAATTGAAGCATTAAAGGAAGTCACCAAGGACTATCTCAATAAACTTTCAGATCGATCGAATCTAGAAATAGGAATAGTTGAATTTAACACAACAGCTCATGATCCTATACCATTGAAGTCTGCTGCAGATGACTCATTAGCCAATAAAATTGATGAATTAAAGGCAGGAGGCGGAACCAATGTGGGTGATGGTATTAGAAGAGCATATCATATGCTGATGAATTTTAATGATATAGATGAATCCCATAAGAAAGCAAATAAGTATATGATTTTATTAATGGATGGAGTACCTACATATGGAGCCTTTCAATATGATCATTCAGATGAAAATGCTATAAAGCAAGATAGTAATAGAGGGCAGATATGGAATTACAACGGATATGATTATTACAATTATAAAAAAGACTACTTTATTATAATTCCGTATCGATGGTACTATGGCAAAGTTCTTGATATTACAAGCTATGGTGGAAATATATCTAATAATAACAGTATTAGTAGTATGAAATCTGGGTTTAAAATAACAGGTGATGGACAAAAAAAGACAAGCAGCATAGAAGCTGGAATGAACTACATTGATAAAATGGTTGAAAGAATGGATAAAGATAGAATGGAAAACCTGAAGATATTCCTAGTCGGTTTTTTCACCAATGATGACAATTCTCAGGAAGAAGATAATTTCGAAATAATTAAGCAAAAGCTTGCTTCAAGTGGAAGGATAGTATTGCCATATAATGCTAAAGACGGGGACGAGTTAGGAGAAGCAATGCATGCAATAGAAAATATTATTTTGGATGATTATTGGCATATTTATGGACCTAAAGAATAGAAAAAGGATTGATCACATATGAAAAACAATAAAGGCATGACATTAATTGAGGTGATTCTATCGATTTCATTGATTGCTTTGATCGGTGCAGTATTTTTGTCATCCTTCAATCATAGTTTATTTGTAATTGATGAAGGAAGAAAGATGACAAAGGAAACCTTTACGGCTCAGCAGCAAATTGAGAAATCCATTGAAATAGCTAAAATGAAAAAGGAAGAACAATATGACTCTAGATTCTTTAAAACAGAGTATCAATTATTCGGAAAGAAAATAAAAGGAGTGCTTATAACTCAACCAAGCTTTGGTAATAACACTATAAGAGTATTCATTCCTAATGAAGTAGACACGGAAGAAAAACTGCCAATTATTAAAACAGATTCTGTTAAAATAAATCCTGTTGGTCCTTTATATCCATATAGCGGTGAAAAACTCACTGGAACTAGTGAGGTGGATAATAAAAATAAAGAGTATCTATTTATGAAACTTAATAGATGGTATGTATCCAATGAAGGATTTGATGGGTATGTTCCAGATGAAATAAATAATGAAAATGAAGGCATGTTTGGTGAAAGATTTCCTATTTTTCCTGCAGACTATCTGCAAATAGAAAATGATAGTACTATACTAGGGGACTTAGGAAGATTTGTCGGAAGACATATAGTTTATTCGGTAACACCAATTGATAGATTAGGGAGATTTGGTACCGAAGTGGATAGCAAACCTGTTTATATTATGGGACCGCCAGTATTGAATAGTTTATCTTTTCATATGGATTCCTATACTCTTAGGGATGGAAATGATACTTTTATTCCTGATGATGGAGATATATCAGAATGGAAGGATTATTCCACAAACAGAGTATTTACTCCAGGCTACAGCACTTTAAATAAAATGAAGCTTTCCTATTTTGAACAAGACGGTAAAGCATTAAATTTCGACAAAACCTCATTAAAAATAGATTTTAACCCAACAACAAAAAATTCTTTTACAGCATTTATAGTTTATAGAAATGTTTCTGAAGAATCAGTCAATAGTTATAACATCATTAGAAGAAGAACAAATAATGAAAACGGTTGGGAAATTGGTCTTTACGATGGTAAGCTGGGATTTGCAATAAAACAGCAAAATAGTGTAATTAAGAACATTACTCAAGCTTCTAATGCTTTTGCAAATGATAAATATATCGTGACAGCTTTATATTCCAGCGGAAATATGAAGCTTATATTAGATAGAAACGATAATAAGGAAGAATTGAATGCAGGTTTTTCATATACAGTTGATAATAGAAGTCCAATTGAGCTAATCATTGGTGATGCCAATGTTAATAATAATATCTATGAAATAATAATATATGATGCCGCATTGTCTGAGGATGAAATTATCAAAGTTAGGAATTATTTATCAGAAAAACATGGAGTAAATATAAGGAAATAAGAGAGGAGATTTTCATTTGAAGCCATTTTCTATATGGAACAATAACGTTATATCCATAGATTTAGGATCCTACGAAACAAAAGCAGTGCAAGGCAGTAGAAGAAGGAATGAAATTAAGATAAATAAAGCTTTTAGCTTTGACACTCCAAAGGATGCTTATATGAATGGCTATATAAGAAATCAACACGCTTTAATAGACGCTATAAAGGATGCATTGAATAGAAATAGTATTAAATCAGGTATCTGTTGCCTTAGTATAAAAAGCACTGCCATTATAACAAGGGAAATTGCATTCCCTGTATTAGAAAGTAAAGAAATCGAAGGTTTGCTAAAGTATCAACTGCCTGAGCATTTACCTATGGATTACAGTAAATATATTATTCAGCATAAGATAATAGATAAATTCATTGACATTGATAAAGAGAAGTTGAATGTACTGGTAGTAGCAATACCTAAGGATATGGTGGACATGCATTATGATTTAGTGAGAGAGCTTGGGCTTAAGCCTTCAATATTGGACTATCAACCAAATTGTGTTTGGAAGTTTTTTAAATTCATAAAAACCATTAATGAAAGCTTTGAACCTTCACAAACGACTATTGCTGCAATAGACCTAGGTTATGACAGTACAAATGTAACGATTATAAATAAAGGGGTCATACAGACAACAAGGACTATAGATATGGGTGGAATAACTTTGGACAATAATACTACGAGTCTTATAGCTGTTACTAAAGATGAATTACTGCCGTTAAAATCTGATATTGAAGATGTAAGCTTGGTAGATGATAGATTTTCTGATTATAACCGATATATAAATATTATCAAGACAAGTATAGAAAGTATAATTTCCAAGATAGACCGTATTTTTAAATTCTATTTGTCTAAGGACATAAACAATGAAATAGGTAAACTGGTATTGTATGGTGGACTGTCAAATATCAAAGGAGTAGACAAGTTGTTTTTCAATTATTTTGGTATCCCTACAATAGTGTTAAATAGTGTAGATGAAATTAGCTTTAGTAGTGATTTGAATAAGTATATTAATTGCATAGGCACACTAATGAGGGATGATGAGGTGTAGCGTCATGAGAGATTTAAATTTTTTTTCATCCTATAATAAAAAAAGAAGCAAAATACCTAATAAATACGTTATCTTTTATAGTTTAATTGGAACTTTTATAATGGGAATCATAATCTTTGGTTTACGCAATTTTATCTTAATTAGAAAACTGAGTGTCGAAGTAAGTTCTTTAAAGGAACAGTATTATCTGCTTAGCAAGGATGAAAAAATAAAAGATATTTCTGACAGGGAACAGAATATAAGGCTTGCTAAAGATAGATTAGAAACATTAAATGCTCTTGATGATTATGTAAGTGTACGAGATATCATTAATGAGTCATTATTAGAGAATATTAGAGCTAGCATTCCTAAAAATCTTTTCTTTGATTCCATATTAATAAACAGTGGCAGCATAAGGATAGAAGGAAAATCAAAGGATAAGGATTCAATTAGCCAGTTTCAATACAACCTCAGCCAATATGATGATTTTTCCCAAGTATTTATACCTGAAGTTGTAGTAGAGGATGGTTATTACAGTTTTTATCTTAGTATTTTTATGGAGGAGGAGAAAATCGTTGGAAAAGAAATTCAAGTTCAGTAATGGATTTAAACTCAATATTACTATGAGTAAAAAAGAGAAAAATCTTCTCCTCATACTATTTGTTACACTGTTATTTTGGATTTCATATCAGTTTTTATTTATACCCCAGCTAGGTAAACTTGAAGCCTTAAAAACAGAAAAAGAAAATTATGAGATAGAGCTAAATATGATGGAGCAAATAATATCAAAAGATGATAAATTAAAGTTAGAAGAAGAAAGCCTTAAGGACAATATACATGAAAAATCAAAGAAGTATTATTACAGCATAGATCAGCCAGGCTTGATGCATTTATTAAATACAATTATTGAGGGCAGTGATTTGAATATTACGAGTATGAGCTTTTCACAGCCGGCACCTTTAGATTCTGAAAGCTTGGAGGAAGTAAACGTTATTGGAGTTTCACTTCCTTTCAAGGGTAATTATAATGCTTTGGAATCTTTTTTAAATGCATTAGGAAAAAGTTCAAAAAAGCTATTGGTTGACTATTTATCCATATCAAGGGGTGGAGAGGATAATGTGATCAATGGTCAAATTTTATTGAGTGCATTTAGTTATGGAAATGGAAATACTGCCAATAGCGATTACTATTATATCAATGCCTATAGTGGATATAGTAAATCAGACCCTTTTCAGGTTTTTGACGGATTTGAAAAAGCAGAAATAATGGAAGATAATGAGGTTTATACAGATGAAGAAAAAAGAGATTTAGTATATGATTTAGAATCAGATGAAATATATTTTATGGGTACTAGTACCGATGTGACCGGTGAAGTAGCAATATTTAATAATGGAAAGTTTGGAAAAAGTTCTATAAGGGCTGAGTACTTTATATCAACAACCTATGAAACCGAAAGAGCCTATATAGTTTTAGATCATAAGAATATAATTCTTAAGTACCCTCCCCAATCTGTTGGAATATGGGCTTATGGATATGGTTATTCTCCTGTAACCATTGGCATGAGATTCCAAGATATGGATGGAAGAAAGATTTATCTAGAATTAGCCAAAGGAGTAAATTGGACAGGCTGGCAGTTTATATCTGCTTCACCGCCCCAGGATATAAATATATATCCATTAACACTAGACAGAATATACTTTGAGTTAGAACCCAATAGAGATGATTACGGAGTTATGCTCTTTGACCAAATTGAAGCAGATTACCCAAGTAATAAAAAAAATGAAGTTCTAGAAGAACATAACTATATATTTTATGTGGTTAAACCCGGAGATACACTGAAAACCATCAGCAAAAAATTCTATAATACTGAGTCCTACCACACAAAATTGGCGAAGGACAATGCTTTAGATATCAACGATGAGTTAAAGGCCGGGAAGGTACTAGTTATATCTCATTGATAGAAAGGATGATATAATGAAACAAAACAATAAACATATTGCAGTTATTACACTATTTTTATATATCTTTATGATCTTTCCTGGGCTATTTGTGTATGCAGGTCCGGAGGATGAAGGATATCAACTTGGTTACACCAATGGTTGGGTTGATGGTATAGAAGCTGCAGAGATAGATTATGCCAATGGAGACAAAAAAAATTATGTTAGAGCTATGCCAAATAGTACAGAGATCATTGAAATGTATAATTTAGATGGTGAGAACAGTAAATATAGATCTAACTTTATATCAGGCTATAAATCCGGATTCAGAGAAGGCTATAATATGGCTTATGATAATCCAAGTGGTAATAAAGAAATACCTACAAATTATCCTGAAGTATTAGGATATACTATAGGAGAATCTCATGGGTACCTTGACTTCTATAAGGGAGAATCAAATAAGTGGACAAGAAACATTCCTACTACATCAGAGATTATAGATATTTTTGATTTAATGAAAGAACCAAACGATTACAAGAATAACTTTATAAGTACTTTTAAAACCAAATACAAAGAAGGCTACGAATATGGATATAGGCTGGCAAAATATGAACCCTATAATACTGCTTTAAGCCAAGGAACCAAAGACGGAGAAAAGTTTGGGGCAATATTGGGCTCAAATTGGGGAAAATATGATTATTATAATGACAATGAAAGCAACTGGGAGAAGGATCTACCTACAGATAAGCAATTAATATCAATGTTTTCATTGGATAATGATTGTTCTGATTATTCAGATGCTTTTATCGTATCATTTAAACTCAGTTATAAAAACAGCTATGAAGAAACCTACAGGACAGCAAACGTTGAATATTATACATTAGTATTTGAAAAAGGATATTCACATGGAAAGGAAATTGGAAGGTCTAGGGGAGAGAGTTTAGCTATTATCGATATTAATACTGGAACGAGCAATAACTACAGCAGGCATTTTTTCAGTGACAATGATATCATAAGTGAATATAAGCTTTTCTATGAGGAAGACAGATATGAACAGGGTTTTATTAGCGGATTCAGGGAAGGCTTTAGAACAGGCTACATTAATATGTATCAAGATGCTGGCTTTGATAGATTTTTAAGCAAAAGTGTTACAGAAATTGTACCCATAAGCGGAGGTGAGATTATATCAGGAGACAATAATCTCTCGCTAAAAATAGACAAAGGTGTTTTTTATAATGAAGTTGTAGTATCTATAGATAAGATGAATACTGCTAGTAATGATATAATAATGCCTCAGAGAGATCAATTTATAAAGGTGTCTGATTATTATAATGTAAAAATTATAAATTCATCAAACACATTAAACCAAGATAAATCTATTAAGCTAAGCTTTGAGTATTATGGACCTGATAATGGTGGCATTTACAAGTATACTGACAAACAATGGGTATATATGCCGAGCAAAATTGATGAAAATAGTATATTCACTAATATAAATCCTGTGACTCTAAATAATAATAGTGTCATCTACGCTGTCTTAATAGACAACAAATCTGTTAATGCTAGTGATTTAAGAGGACACTGGGCAAAGGACGAAATTGTTGCATATTTGAGAAGGGGTATTGTAAACACATATGAGGATAAATCCTTCAGACCTGATATACCATTAACTAGGGGCCAGGCAATATTATATCTAAGCAAAGTATACAATAAGAATATTATACAAATAGGAGAAACTAATAGCCCAATATCATATAAAGAGATAGAAGAACTGATGAAAGCTGCAACAGACAGTTCTGAATTCTCATGGCGCGATATTGAGGAGAAAATCATGAAAAACAAAGATAAGTTGCCTATGAGCTATATATCTATGGATAACTATATTACAAGAGCAGAATTTGTGTACTTGCTTTATTATTTAAATGAATAGTATTAACAATAATTCAATCATGTAGGAAGTAATTAAAAACATGGTTGAATTCTTTTTTTCATTTATTTAATAATTAGTGTAAATAATATTTAATTTTTTTACATATTTCATGGAAAAATAGAGGATTTATACAATTCATAGTGAATATATAAAGAGAATTGCAGAGAACAATATTGGTGTGATTAAGATGAGAAAGAGAAAGTTAAGCTCTGGCTTCACCTTAATAGAAACAATTTTTTCTCTTGTTATATTCCTTATTTTATTCTTGGCAATTTCAACTCTTATCGTTACAATTGTTAAAAGTTCTCATGATTCAAGGAATAGATATCAGGCATTGATTTTAGCACAGAATAGACTTGAATCAATTAAAGCTATGCCTAATATTGAAGCAGGTACCTATACTTATGAATATGATGTTTTTTCAATAGAAGAGGATGTTGCAATGATTGAAGACTATAAGGATAGAGCATATAGGATTATAGTCAGAGTATATTTGAATGAAAAACTATTAGAAACATTGGAAAGTATAAAGATCACAAGATAAGTGGAGATGGGAATATGCTAAAAAAGAAGCAGGCCAACAAAGGAGCAATACTGGTTTTGGTTTTGCTTATGACTTCTGCGGTAATATCAGCAGGTACTGTCTTATTATCTACATCGGTTACTAATTACAAAATGAAGCATATAAACAGAAGAGTAAAGAAAGCACAATATAATGCGGAAGGGGCTTTGAATGAAGCATATGCGATTGCTATAGAATACATAGAATCAGCTCTTGGGTATGCTCATGATAAAGAAAATTTCATAAACTCCTATTTGAACTTTTTATTGGGTAATTGCGAAGATTTATCGGATAATATTGGCTTAATAAATTTTCTAAAAGATAATCGCAATTATATAATCTATAACAATAGCAACATATTCATTGAGGCAGAAATCTTTAATAAGATTGATTTTCTTCAGTTGGAGATTGTAGCAAGTTGTATAGATGAAAAAATAGAAAGGAAAATTAAGATGACATGCCACATCCTGATACCTGAAGATAAATCATCTTGTAATACAATTGAGCCTGAGGATTTGATATATATTTATGATTGGAAATTGGAAAGCTAGCAGTTTGACAGAAATATTGTCTGATAAAAAAGGATTTACAACAATAGAGTTGCTGGTGACAATACCTATATTTGGTATTCTTATTTTACTGGTTTTTACTTCCACTGCCTCAAATATGAATATTATTAAGAATATAGAAGCAGAAGTCGAGCTTCAACAACAAGCTCAATTTATATTTGATTTTATGGAAGAAAAAATAATACAGTCTACTGGTGTTATATATTTGCAAGATTCAAAGGGTTTACAGAAACATAATTCAAATGAAAAGGTTTCTATATTAAAAATAATATTTAAGAATTCTCCTGATCATAAGGATAAAGGCTATATTTTTGCGCTGACGAAGGATCCTCAAAATGATTGCTATAATCTGAAATATGGTATTGGAACTATGGGAGGAGCTTCAGATGAAGTAGGAAATTTTATTCAGAATATTGAAGTTGAACCAATACCCCTGCACAAAAATTACAATGAAGCTGATGGAATTTACATATGTATAAATTTTGTTCTTGATGAGTGTACTCTAACATTTGAAAATTCCTATTTTTTTAGAAACTCTAACAGGAGGGTCTAAAATTGAAACGATTTCGAAGCTATGAAGGATTGACTGTTATTGAGTTAATTGTAGTTATAGGTATGCTTTCTTTACTAATGACTTTTTCATTACCTAAAATTGACACCAGTAATTATAAACTTATGGAAATATCAAAAGCATTAAGGGATGATATAAGATATGTAAGGTATATAAAAATGACTGAGGGAGAAAACTTACGAGTGTTCTTCCAAAAAACAAAATATTCAATACTGGAAGGGACAAAAAAAGTTAAGGAAGTAAGCCTGGGCAGCAAATTTTCATTATATCAGAATTTTAAAGACAGTCAGATTGCCTTCTCCTTTAACGGAGCACCTTCAACTAGTGGCGGTACAATAACATTGGTCAATAATACTAATGGAAAGTATTGCGAGATAACTGTTGTTCCTGGAACGGGAAGAGTACTTCTTAAAAATTAAACCATCCTATTTATTATAAAAGGGGGATAATTATGTATTATTTGAAGAATTATATGGAGGAAGTAGTAGATTCAAAATTAAATAAGCTTCTGGATTCTATAGATATGTGCAGATGTGAAAAATGTAAATTGGATATAAAAGCAATTGCTTTAAACAAATTGCCACCTCGTTATGTAGTTACTGATAAAGGAAACTTATACTCCAAGCTAAATGAGATGGAAATGCAATTTGAAGTAGATGTTGAGACTGCAATAATTAAAGCTGCTATGATTGTTGGAAAGAATCCTAGGCATCAAGCTGGTGAAGAATAGTGAATATTATACTTATTGGCTTTAGCGGATGTGGAAAAACAACTGTTGGGAAAGAAATTTCAAATATTACAGGTATGGACTTTGTCGATACCGATGTATTAATTGAGAGAAAATTAAGCCTTAAAATTGAAGATATATTTACATACTATGGACAAAGATATTTTAGGTTTGTTGAAAGAGAAGTTATTAAGGAACTCCATTTTTTACAGAACAAGGTCATTTCAACCGGTGGAGGAGCTTTTTTGGATCCTATAAACATAAGAAATTTGAAAGCTATAGGCATGGTATTTTTTCTTAATGCTTCAGTGGATACAATATTGAGAAAAGGAATCCCTCCTAACAGGCCTTTATTAAAGGATGAGGAAAGAAGCATGATAGAAAAGTTGTATAATAGAAGGATGGCCTTCTATAAGCAGGCTGATATTGAATTAATAGTTGATGATAAAACTCCTTCAATTATAGCAAAAGAAATAATAAATATTTTCTGTTCTTATAGGAAAAATTATGATAATATTAAAGAGAGTTTTTTGAGAGGGGAATAATAATGAATGTAAGAATAGCTAGAATGAGAGATATTCTGAAATCCATTGATGCAGATGGAATTATTGCATATTCACCTGAAAACAGAAGGTATCTAAGCAGGTTTACAGGAACTACAGGATATGTAATCATTAGCATGAATCAGGCTGGCTTTGTTACCGATTTTAGGTATACTGAGCAAGCTGCACAGCAGTGTGAAGGTTATGAAATCATAAAAAATGAGAACCCGTTGACTGAGTATTTAGCTGATACAATAAAAAAATATGGTATAAAAAATCTTGCCTACGAAGATGACTATATGACTGTTGGATTTTATGATAAATTAAAAGAAAAGCTTATTGGAGTAAATATGATTCCGCTAAAGGAATCTTCAGGAGAAATAAGAATTATCAAAGATGATGATGAACTTGAAAACATTAAGAAAGCTGCATATATTGCTGACTTAGCTTTTACTCATATATTAGATTACATTAAGCCTGGTATTACTGAAATGGATATTGCATTAGAGCTCGAATATTTTATGAGAAAAAATGGAGCCTCCGGAAATTCTTTTGAATCCATAGTAGCTTCTGGTCTGAGATCTTCAATGCCTCATGGGGTTGCTTCAGAGAAGAAAATTAATCATGGAGATTTATTGACCATGGACTTTGGATGTGTATATAATGGATATTGTTCAGATATGACAAGAACTGTAGTTGTAGGTAAAGCCAACGAAGAGCAAAAGAAGATATATAGCATTGTTTTGAAAGCACAGAAAGAAGCTTTATTACATATTAAGGCAGGAGTGTTAGGTAAGGATATTGATAAGATTGCCAGAGACATAATCAGTGATGCAGGTTATGGAGATAATTTTGGACATGGATTAGGTCATGGAGTAGGATTAGCTATACATGAAGAACCAAGACTCTCACCAATAGGAAATAGAGTTTTAGAAAAAAACATGGTAGTAACTGATGAACCCGGTATATACATACCTGGATTCGGCGGCGTCCGAATAGAGGATTTGGTTGTAGTTGGAGAAGATGGTCCGATCGTATTCAGTAAATCACCTAAGGAGCTAATTGAATTGTAATTTTTATGCTCTTAGAGGTAATAATATATTTATATGGTTTATAGGGAGGAATATTTTATGTTATCAGCAAGTGAATTTAGAAAAGGTCTAACTTTCGAAATGGATGGGCAAGTGTATGTAATAGTTGATTTTCAGCATGTAAAGCCAGGTAAAGGTGCTGCATTTGTCAGGACAAAAATTAAGAATATAATGACTGGAGCAGTTATAGAAAAATCCTTCAACCCAACAGATAAGTATCCTAAAGCTCATATTGAAAGAAAAGAAATGCAATACCTATATGAAGATGGCGGATTATATTATTTTATGGATAATGAGACCTATGAGCAGATACCTTTAAACAAAGAACAGGTAGAAGATGCTATTATGTATATAAAACCTAATGATACAGCTATAATAAAGTTCTATAAGGGAGAGGCTTTCTCTGTTGAAGCACAGAATTTCGTTGAACTAGAAGTCACTCATACTGAACCTGGTTTTAAAGGTGATACAGCAACAGGAGCTACTAAGCCTGCAACATTAGAGACCGGTATAGTGATCAATGTTCCATTATTTATTAACACTGGAGATAGGATCAGGGTTGATACAAGAACCGGGGAGTATATGGAAAGGCTTTAGTGGAATAATAAAAAGTAAAAAGAAGGAGATGAACCCTATGGAATACTTATATGAAAGAGTAGCATACCTGAGAGGTTTAGTCGAAGGTTTAGGCATTGAAGAAAACAGCAAGGAAGGAAAGGTAATCACAAACATCATTGAAGTGCTCAGCGATTTTGCTGATGCTATAAATGAGTTAAATGATTCCCAGAAAGAATTAAATGAATATGTTGAAGCTATTGATGAGGATTTATCCAATGTTGAGGATGAGCTTTTTGAAGATGAAGAGGACGATTATGATGATTATGGTTTTATAGAAGTAGAATGTCCTCACTGCAATGAATATGTATATTTAGACGAAGAAGTTCTAGATAAGGGAGAAGAAGTTCTTTGCCCAAATTGCAACGAGCCAATTGAAATAGATATGGAGTGCTGTGACCACGATTGTTGTTGTGATGATTAGAATTATTAGTTTAAAGCTTCTGAGAAATATTTCTCAGAAGCTTTTTTATTGGTTTTTATCTCCAAAACGTAATTTTTTAATAATAGCTGTCATATTATTAGTACAAATCTAATAAAAATTTGAGGAGAGGACAAACTTGCAAATAAAGAATACTATGGATGAAATAATTGATTTTTTGCCGCCTAAAATAAAATGGCTTATAAGAAAATGCACTAGCAATAAAATTCACCAGGCTGAGGAAATAAGGCTTAGATTGGGTAAACCGCTAATAATATCAGGAAGTGATTGGGATTTTTTTATTGATGATATGGGTTATTTAACAAAAGAAATTAAAAATGCTTATATAACCACTAAAGATGATATAAGGAAGGCCTCAGAGATAATTCAAGGTTTTTCCGTGTATTCCTTTGGAGAAGAACTAAAAAATGGTTATATTACTATACCTGGAGGGCATAGGATAGGAATTTCCGGTAGAGCTGTCATAGATGATGGAAATGTTAAAACTATCAAGGACATTTCCTTTATTAATTATAGGATAGCAAAGGAAATTATTGGAGCAGCAGATAAAGCCATACCTTATATTATAGCTGGAAATTCAAGCATATATAATACTTTAATAATATCACCTCCACAATGCGGAAAAACCACTTTGTTAAGAGATATAGTAAGACAGTTGAGCAATGGAATAAAATCGCAGAATATAAAAGGTTTCAAAATTGGATTAGTGGATGAAAGATCTGAAATAGCAGCCTGCTTTTTGGGAGAACCAAGGAATGATGTAGGTATAAGAACAGATGTATTGGACGCCTGTCCAAAGTCACAAGGAATAATAATGCTGATAAGATCTATGTCGCCGGACATTATAGCTACAGACGAAATAGGAAGAAAAGAAGATGCAGATGCATTAATGGAAGGAGCAAATGCTGGAGTAAAAATAATTGCAACAATGCATGGCAGTGATATAGATGACCTGTTTAGGAAAATTGAACTGAAAAAATTACATAGTAACTATTTTGAAAGAATTTTAGTCCTAGGGAGAAGCAAAGGAGTAGGCACTATTGAGAAAATATATGACAGGGAGGGAAGGATACTATATTTAAATACCTAGCAGGAGGTAGATTGTATATGATTAAAGGAATTGGTGCCTTACTGATAATCATTTCAAGCAGCTTGCTTGGAATACTTATATCCAGCAAATACAGCATTAGACCTAAAGAAATAAGAAAGTTAAGATTTTCGCTTCAAATGCTTGAAACAGAGATTGTATATGGTTCTACTCCTGTTCCCTATGCTTGTTATAATGTAGGTTGCAAAAGTGATAATCCATGGAAAAGTTTTTTTCTTGCAGTATCTGAAAATTTGCTTGAAAGAAGATTTTTTAGTATGGAAGAAGCTTGGAATCAAGCAATAGTTAATAATCTTTGTGAATCTAGCTTAAGTCCGTCTGACAAAGAATTGCTTAGAAATTTTGGTAGGATAATTGGTAAATCTGATACGGAAGACCAGAAAAAACACTTCAAACTTATTTATGCTCAATTGGAACATCATGAAAAAATAGCTGAAGACGAAAGAAAAAACAATGAAAAAATGTATAAAAGCATGGGTTTTCTATTGGGCGCAGCTATATTGATTATTTTGGTTTAATGGAGGTTTACGGATGGATGTAAATTTGATTTTTAAAATTGCGGCTATAGGAATTGTCATTGCAGTGCTAAATAATGTACTAATCAGGTCCGGCAGAGAAGAAATGGCTATGATGACAACTCTGACAGGTATAGTAGTAGTTTTGATGATGGTAATTAGCCTAATCAGCCGTCTTTTTGATACTGTTAGAACCATGTTTCAATTGTAGGTGAAAAGTATGGATATTATGCAAATTGTTGCGTTAGGTATAATAACAGCAATTCTTTCTACTATTTTAAAAGAATACAGGCCAGAGTTTGCATTAAAGTTAAGTATAGTAGCAGGTTTGGTTATATTTATATCATTGCTTGGAAGATTTAATCAAATCCTTGAGGTGTTAAAAGGGTATGCAGTGAAGGCCAAAATAGATATTTTATATTTCTCAACAATACTAAAAGTTATAGGAATAGCTTACATAACAGAGTTTGGTGCACAAATATGTAGAGATGCAGGAGAAGGTTCTATAGCTTCAAAAATTGAGTTTGCAGGAAAGGTTTTGATCATGGCAATAGCAGTACCAATTTATGCAGCATTATTTGACATTATTTTAAAAATCATGCCATGAAGGTGGTAAGACATGAGAAAAATATTTATTATCATACTCATTCTGTTATTGATAAATGTTGATGTACATGCTGATGGAATTGATAGTCTTATTGATGAACAACTAAATCACTTAGATTTAGATGAATTGCAAAAGTTTGCCGATGAAATTGTAATGGATGCAGAAGGTATGATTTCAGAGATAGTTTTTCTGAACCAATATATAATTCTTTAACGAAATCC
>NZ_JAWLCK010000010.1:0-44178 GCF_041687175.1 Lutispora sp. | reverse complement strand
TTCCGGATCATTTTCTGAAGCCAAATCATATGTAATATTAATAATATCCAAGTTGGCAGCTCTAAACTCTTCAATGCTGAAGTCAAAGAGAGGTCTATTGTCCGTTTTGAGTATTATCTGTGCCCCATCCTTTAAAAACAGCTTATACTTTTCCAAAAATCTGTTATGGGTAAGGCGCCTTTTAGCGTGACGAGCCTTTGGCCAAGGATCGCAAAAGTTTATAAACAGCCGATCTACTTCTTCTTTATCAAAAATTTCATTTATATTTTCAACGTTAAATGGAAGCAATGCCAGGTTTTTTACTTCCTTTTCAAGAGCCTTTTTCAAAGCCATATAGATTACGTCATATTTAGAGTCAATTCCGATAAAATTAATCTCAGGATTCCTATAGGAGTTCTCTACAATGAACTTACCTTTTCCTGTACCTAGTTCTACATATAATGGATTATTGTTATCAAAATGACTTTTCCAATTTCCTTTTTTTTCTTCTGGTTTAAATATTATCAAATGCTGATTTGCTTCTAATGTGCTAAGTGCTTTAGGCTTTTTTCTCAACCTCATTATACCGCCTCCAATTGATTAGTCGTGATTATGAATTATATTATCAATAAGTATTTTAACATAGATAAGTTTATTTTAAATAGTATTCCTAAATAGGATTATATAATTCTAGATATTCCGGAGCTTGGAAAAAGCACAATGCATTGCAATTTTTGACAGAATATTGACAATATTGTATACAATTGAATGTGGACAAACCTATTTTTATATATCATAATATAGATGTAGGATTTATATACTATTATAAGAGAAAAATATTAATGGAGGTGTTTTAATGAAAAAGCTAAGTTTATCTACAAAGATACTTATAGCATTGCTTATTGGTATAGTAGTGGGGTTGTTCATGCAAGGAATGCCGGATGCTGCTAACAATTATATTAAGCCTTTCGGTACATTATTCCTAAATCTCATCAAGCTTATTGTAGTACCATTAGTGCTGGCTTCATTGGTTGTAGGCACTACGGGATTAGGAGATATTAAGAAAATAGGTAGAATTGGCGGAAAAACTTTAGCTTATTATCTTTTAACTACTGCTTTTGCAGTAATCATTGGACTTATACTTGCTAATGTACTAAATGTAGGTGGTGGATATACTATACCTGTAGGGGCAACTCAAGAAGCCCAGGAAGCCCCTAAATTTATTGATACTCTGCTGAACATAATTCCTACAAACCCAATTAAAGCACTAGTAGATGGCAACATGTTGCAGATTATTGTGTTTGCACTAATGTTAGGTGGAAGTATAATGGCTGTAGGAGAAAAGGCTGAATCTCTAAAGAGAGGTTTTGAATCCCTGGCTGAAACCATGTATAAGATGACTGCAGCTATTATGCAATTTGCACCATATGGTGTATTTGCACTTATAGTACCTGTTGTAGCGGTAAACGGTCCATCGGTACTTCTACCTTTATTGAAAGTAATACTGATCGTATACTTTGGCTGCATACTTCATATGGCGTTGGTATATTCCAGCACATTGAAGGTATTGGGAAAATTCAGTCCAATAGAATTTTTCAAGAAGGTGTCTCCTGCATCCTTATTTGCTTTCACAACAGCAAGCAGCAGCAGTACCCTTCCTATAACTATGAAATGTACAGATGAAATGGGAGTATCTAAATCCATAAGCAGTTTCGTCCTTCCTTTGGGCGCTACCATAAACATGGATGGCACAGCATTGTATCAGGGAGTTTGCGCATTCTTTATTGCTCAGATTTCAGGTGTTGACCTGACTATTGGTCAACAGATTACAGTAGTTCTTACAGCTACCTTAGCATCCATAGGTACTGCCGGTGTTCCTGGAGCAGGATTCATTATGCTTACCATGGTTCTTCAAGCAGTAGGATTGCCACTGGAAGGTTTGGCATTGATAGCAGGTATAGATAGAATATTGGATATGGCAAGAACTTCTGTCAATGTTACTGGTGATGCTGCATGTGCAGTTGTAGTTGCAGCGTCGGAAAATGAATTGAATAGAGAAGTAAAAGCAACAGAAACTGCATCTATGTAAAGCCACCGCAGGAGCAATCCTGCGGTTACTTTTTTCTGTTTTATTTACCAATAAACAATTGAGTATACATATTGCTGCCGTCCATAGAAGCAATACCGACTCCTAATTCAGTAAAGTTAGGATTCAGAATATTTTTCCTATGACCCTCAGATTTCATCCATGCTTGGAATGCTCTGTCGGCTGTTGTATTTTGCGCAAGGTTTTCACCTGCATACATATAAGATATACCGTAATTCCGCATCATATCAAAGGGTGATCCATATGTGGGTGATTGGTGAGAGAAATATCCCTTATCAATCATATCTTTTGATTTCATACGAGCAAGTTTTGTCAAGTCATTGTTGGCCTTAAGCGCAGGTGCTCCGACTTTTGCTCTCTCTGCGTTACATAGCTCTAATATTCTTCTTTCTTCAGCAGTCATAACACCTGTACCAGCCGTATCCTCTGTAGGAGTTGTTCCTCCACCGGCACCAGGAGTGGTTGTTCCGCCGCCAGCACCAGGAGTTGTTGTTCCTCCACCAGCACCAGGTGTAGTTGTGCCACCACCAGGGCTCATATCGTTTCCAATACCTACATTTCCAGCATTGTTATTGCCATTTGTTACAGGTGGTTTAACATTTGGTATTTGTTTTGGTTTAGTTCCTGATGGATAAGGTTCCACATATCTGCTTTCAACGCATCCGATATTTTTACTTCCAGGAACCTGAACAATATACCAGTTGCCTGCTTTTCCATAAACATTTAACTTTTGATTTGATGTTACTGTACCAACTTTGGAATAATTCGTACCAGGACCAGACCTTATGGTAAGGCTGGGTATTTTGATCTTTCCGTAGGATATATCAGCCTTTTCAGAACTTGCTGATATTCTGCTGTTATAATCAACATTACCCCATAAGTCATATCTTCTATTGTTTGTCCTGCCCATATTATTGTTGCCTAAACCATCTAGTCCTATATTATTACCCCTGTTGGTGCCGTTTAAATCTCTGTTCTGCTCGTTTGGAGTTGCTATTCTTCTTGCATATTGGTTAGTTGTACATGCTGACAGTGTCAAAGAGAAGACCAACATGCATAATATGAAAGCAAAAAGCCTTTTATATCTACTCATAAACAGCCTCCTTCTAAAATTTATGTCGAAAACTTGCAAATTTAAATGCAGCTTTCATATTTATTTTGCTTTTATAAATGAAAAATATAAAAAAGGATAAGCCTCAAATATAGGTTTGCATGGATTAAAATTCTTGTTTCTTTTAATGCAAATTTTGTATAAAATAAAAGGAGAAATGATAATATTGTAGAAATATAATAGTCAATAAAATTATGAAAGCAGGAGAAATAATGCCAGTATTTGTACAAGCAATATTTATTTTTTTTGCCAGGATATTGGATGTATCAATAGGCACATTAAGAACAATTCTATTAGTCAAGGGAAACAGGAGAATTGCGGCTTTTTTAGGGTTCTTTGAAGTGATGATATATCTTATTGTTCTTGGCAATGTTGTAGGAAACTTAAATAAGCCAATTCTCATAATTGCATACTGCCTTGGTTATGCATGTGGAAATATAATTGGGGGCAAGATAGAAGAAAAATTGTCCTTAGGCAGAGTCACAGCGGAAATAATAGTAAAGGAAGATTATGAGGATATTGTAAAAGTACTTAGAGACGAAGGCTTTGGTGTAACCATATTTGAAGGAATAGGCTTGGAAGGAAAAAGCTATATGCTGAACATAATATTGGAGAGAAGGCAGGTTCAAAAGCTGAATAAAGTTGTGAAAAAAATAAAGCCTAACGCTTTTGTCACTGTGACTGATGTGAGATCTTCAATAGGAGGTCATTTTATTCCCAAAAAGATGTTTTAATACTTAGCTATTGACACAAAATTATATCAAATATATAATAAGATTCATATAAAGGCGATGACAGGGAGAAGTACCAGAAAGTATGCCTCAAAGAGATCCGGCGGCTGGTGTAAGCCGGAAGGCATTGTCTGAGAAATACACCCTTAAGCTGCAGGCTGAAGTTTGAGTAGGCTGAGACGGAAACTTCCACCGTTATATAGGAAGGGGATATTATCTGTATCCTGTTTGAGTTGGGCATTTTGCCAATTAGGGTGGTACCGCGAGCCATTCGTCCCTATCTGTGGGATGAATGGCTTTATTTTTTACACAATATAAGATGGGAGGATGTTATGATGGAAAAAAGAAATGTTTTTGATGTATTAAAGGAAAGAGGATTTATCCAACAAGTAACTCACGAAGAAGAATTAAGAGAACTATTGGGTAAGGAGTCGGTGACTTTTTATATAGGCTTTGATCCAACTGCAGACAGCCTTCATGTAGGTCACTTTTTACAGATGATTGTGATGGCCCATATGCAGAGAGCAGGCCACAGGCCCATTGCACTCCTTGGAGGCGGCACAACAATGGTAGGAGACCCTAGTGGCAGGACGGACATGAGGAAGATGCTGACATTAGAAGAGATTCAGAGCAATGCTGAGAAATTCAAGGTACAATTTGAAAAGTTTTTAGATTTCAGTGATGGAAAAGCAATAATGGATAATAATGCTAACTGGCTTTTGAAGCTTAACTATGTTGATTTCCTCAGAGAAATAGGGGTACATTTCTCAGTAAACAGAATGCTTACTGCTGAATGCTACAAGAACAGAATGGAAAAAGGACTCACATTTATAGAGTTTAATTACATGCTTATGCAATCCTATGACTTTCTTGAATTGTACAGAAGATATGGTTGCAGACTTCAGTTAGGCGGAGATGATCAATGGTCAAATATAATATCCGGTGCAGATCTGATAAGAAGAGTAGAAAACGTACCTGCCTATGGAATGACCTTCACACTCCTTACTACAAGCGACGGCAAGAAGATGGGTAAGACCCAGGCAGGTGCAGTGTGGCTTGATCCGGAAAAGACCAGCCCCTATGACTTCTATCAATACTGGAGAAATGTTGACGATGCAGATGTAGAAAAATGCTTGGCGCTTTTGACATTCCTGCCTATGGAAGAGGTAAGAAGACTAGGCTCTCTCCCCGGCAGCGAAATAAATGAAGCCAAAAAAGTTCTGGCTTATGAAGTAACCAGACTGGTTCATGGCGAAGAGGAAGCAAAAAAAGCCCAGGATGCAGCAGAAGCATTGTTTGGAAAAGGTGGCAATCTGGATATGGTACCAACTACAGAGATTGATAAAGACCAGCTAAAGGATGGGATAAATATCATAGATTTGCTGATCTTAACAGGTTTAGTACCTTCAAAAGGTGAGGGAAGAAGACTCATCAATCAGGGTGGCCTAGCCGTAAACGATGAGAAAGTAGAGTCTATTGATCTCCAAATCACTTTAGAAGACTTCAAAGAAGAAGGGCTGATGATGAAGAAGGGTAAAAAGACATACCATAGAGTTATTATTATAGCATAGGATACCAAATATATAAATTATCAAATAATAATCGATACAAAATAAAAATAAGACGCTGTTTAAGCGTCTTATTTTTATACATTATTCTGTATATTTATAACTATTTAGCTTGGCTCAAAGCTTTTTCTACAAGAGCTTTGAAGTTCTCTCCTGAGTGAGTTGCTCCGCCTGTTACATCAACCTTAGCTATATCTTGTGCAGCAACAAGGTCTGTACCGAATTTTTCATAGGCTGCAGCAACATCTACGTTTTTGTTTTTCATGAAGCTTGCTTTGTAGCCTTCATCTTCAGATTTGAAAACAACAGCATTAGATGAAGCTTCATCATAAGTAGCAGCTGTTATTTTGCCTTCTGCAACAGTGATTGTAACATAAGGAGTCCAGCCTCTTTCATCTGTCTGGCCTGTAGCTTTGAAGCTGCCGTCTTTCAAATTGTCGCCATCTTTTGCCTGAGCTATAGCTTCAGCTGCTAATGCTTTGAAGTTTGTGAAGGAACCTGTAGCGCCTGATACTGCAGCAACTTTTTCTGCATCTTGAGCAGCTACTAAAGCTTCTCCAAACTGTTTGTAAACTGAAACAATGTCCACATTTTTAGCATCCTTGAAGGATTTGATATACTCAGCATCCTCTGATTTGTTCATAGCTCTTGCTTCATCATATTTCACTTCGGATATTTTTCCGTCTTTAACTACTACTGTAACTTCTGGTGTCCAACCTCTTTCGTCGGTGTCACCTTTAGCTGTGTAAGTACCATCCTTATAGGCATTTTCTCCGCTTGTAGATTCATTAGCCGGTGGAGCCGCAGCAGGTTCACTTTTTGGAGCACATCCTGCAGCCATAGCAACTATCAATACTACTACAAGTGCTAATGATAATATTTTTTTCATTAATTTCCCTTCCCCTTTCGAGACTTTGTTAATAATTTTACATTTTTATTATAGCATACTCTAGAAAAAATGAAATAGTTTTATTACAAAATTTATAGAATTTACATAAATAATATTGGTATAAAAACTAATATATGTCATGAAGGTAGCAGAATATACCTTTTTCCAATAAACATCTAATGGTATAATTTAAGGGTAGGGGGTTTATAGTACGTCATTCTTAATATTTTTTACAAAGATGGAGGTATATTTTAAATGTATACACCTGTATTGGAAGTAAACCTAGGGAAGATAAAACATAATACCCAAAAAATAAAAGAATTTTGTGAAATATCAAACATCGAAGTATGTGCAATAACAAAAGGCTTTTGCGCTGAATTACCCATTGTTGAGGCAATTATAGAGGGAGGACTTAATTTTTTCGGTGATTCCAGGATTCAAAATATTATTAAGGTTAAGAAAAAATTTCCCCATGTGAAATATATGATGATAAGGATTCCGAAGATAAGTGAAGCAGAGAAAGTGATAACTTATGCAGATATAAGCCTTCAATCCCAGTTGGAAGTCATTGAAGTATACTCACAGAAAGCAATAAGCATGGGTAAAGTACATAATATTATACTAATGGTTGATGTAGGAGACCTTAGAGAAGGTGTTATGCCTGAAGATGCAGAGCAAGTAGTAGGTAAGATACTATCCATGAAAGGTGTCAACCTCATGGGAGTAGGTACAAATGTTGGTTGTTATGGTAGCATCATGCCCACAGTAGAAAATGCTACAATATTGATAAATTTGAGGAATAAACTGGAGAAAACCTATAACATAAAGCTGCCTATTATCTCTGGAGGTGCTACCAGTTCCCTTAAGCTTCTGAGAGAAAACAACATGCCCAAAGAAATAAACAATTTAAGGATTGGAGAAGCTATTCTACTAGGAGAAGACAGTAATAATGGTATTATGCTTGAAGGCTATCATCAGGATGCATTTATACTAAAAGCTGAGGTAATTGAGTTGAGGGATAAGCCCTCAGTTCCTATAGGAGAAAGAGGTTATGATGCTTTTGGCAATCAACCTGAGTATCCGGATAAAGGTATAAGAAGAAGAGCTATATTATCAATAGGCAGGCAGGATGTAAGGGTAGAGGCTCTTACACCAATATGTCCGGATATGGAAATCCTTGGGGCAAGCAGCGACCATCTCATAGTTGATGTAACAGACAGCAAGGAGAATACGGAGCCAGGCAGCATCATCGCTTTTCGCTGTGCTTATTCAGCCATGCTGAGTCTTACCACATCCCCATATGTAGAAAAAGTTTTTATTCCATGATGTTTCTTGCGCAGCTGCAGGAATTGCCTTTAAAGATTATATATACTATAAGGAATATGGAAACTGCTCCGAACAAGGGGTAGAAAAATGCTACAAGAGATTTAAAGTCGAAGAGGGATAAGGGTACAGAACATAATACTATTAAAGTACATACAGCTTTATAGCTGTATTTCTTTTTGCTGGAAATACGATTTGCGAGGCTGAAAACATCTGAAACAGCAGTAGAAAATATCTCTCCCCATATACACAAAGCCAGTGCATATTTGAAATAAGGATGAAATGATTTTGTTATGTACAGCATAGGCATAGATTCATTTAGTATATCAGGCATATGAATCAAGATCAATGAATTCAGCAAAAAAGCAAGGAGCATAAGACCGAATCCACCGATGAAAGCACCCAACATAAGCACTTTTCTTCTTTTAATATCCTTGGGAAAAGCAGATAAAACTCCTAAAGATAGCACAAGGTTGTATGAGCAATAAAATAACATGAAGAAAAAAGCCTTAAAAGCAGAAGCTTCAGGAGCTATATTTATAGAGTCAAAAATCTGCCAAGTGCTATTTTCCCTAAGAAAAGAAAAGGCAGTAAAAATCACTACAGAGGATATGACTGGCACAATGATGGAGTTTACATTCAATAAACCTTCAAGAGATTTAAACACAGCCAGTAGTGTTAAAAGACATATTATTATGATTCCAACCATCTTTGGAATGTTGAAAAAAGCCTTAAAAACCTCACAACTACCTGAAAACATTATTGAGGTGCCTAAAAATAAAAACAAAGTGATAATGAAATCATAGAACAAGCCTATCTTTTTGCCGCAGAGCTTGCTCACAAAGCTGTTATAATCATAAACCTTCAAATTGTTTGATATTTTGAATACGGAGTTGGCAGCTATAAAAAATATAAATCCTGATAATATAAGAGTTATAAAGCCATAGGAACCAAATATGGAGAAAAATTGCATTATCTCCTGACCTGATGCGTAACCAGCTCCTATGACAGTTCCAATGAATGCAGCACCTATTCTAAAAGATAACAGAATTCCTTTTCTCATATGACCACCCTTTCAATCCATTATATTTTGATTTGCTTAATAATATGTGATTAGTGCCGATATAATCTGAAAAAACATTGACATATAAAAGCAAAAATTATAAAATAATATTGAACATATGAACAACTATTCATATGTTCATATTTGGACGAGACTTAATTAAGCCAAGTCCAGTGATAAAGGAGGTAATAGTATGGGGGATGATAAAGCAAAAATCGACAGCTGTGAAATAAATATAATACACGAAGACATAGTAAAAAGAATAAGTGAGAATATGCCAGATGAGAATTTGTTATATGATATGGCAGATCTTTTTAGAGTATTTGGGGATAGTACAAGGGTAAAAATACTGCATGCCCTTTTTGAATCAGAGATGTGTGTATGCGACATTGCAGCTCTCTTAAACATGAACCAATCTGCTATATCTCATCAGCTTAGGGTATTGAAAGGGTCAAGACTGGTAAAGAACAGAAGAGACGGCAAAGTAGTATACTATTCTCTTGATGATGAACATGTGAAACATATATTTGACCAAGCTATGGCTCACTTGAAGCATAAGTAGGCAAATGGGCTGATGGGCCAATGGGCAATAGGCAAATGGAGGATGTCATTCTGAGCGCTAGCGAAGAATCTAAAGCCCAAGAGAAATACCTAAATTCCGCGTGCCACGTGCCGTGAACCACACCCAAGAGGAATACCATAGCTTATTGACCAGCGACTAGAGACTAGAGACCAGCGACTGACCTATAAGGAATACCCAAGGCCACGCATATTATAAGGGGGAAACATCATGGAAGGAAAAATAAAAAGAGAATTTATTATAAAAGGTCTTCACTGCGCCAACTGTGCAGCAAAGATTGAAAGGGGCATTCAAAATATTCTAGGAATACATAGTGCTTCCATAGACTTTGTTGGCAAAAGGCTGGTATTGGAATACCAAAATTCTGCAGATGGAGAAAGGATAATAGATGAAACAATAGATATAATAAATAGAATTGAACAAGGTGTAGAAATCGTTGAAAAGAAATTGGCACACAAGGAAGAAGTGGAAGAAAAAAGCACCATAAAGTTGGAAATATCTAAACTCATAGGAGCTTTAGCAATATATGTTGCTGCTATCATGTTTAAATCCTCAGAAATAGTAAGATTGTCACTGTTTGTAGCAGCTTATCTGTTAGCAGGATGGGAAGTAATATCAAGTGCATTGGGAAATCTTTTTAAGGGTCAGTTGTTTGATGAAAACTTTCTTATGACTATAGCTACCATCGGAGCCTTTGCCATAGGAGAATATCCCGAAGCTGTAGCAGTAATGATATTCTTCAATATAGGTGAAATATTTCAAGATATGGCGGTGGACCGCTCCAGAAGATCTATCAAGGCTTTGATGAATATAAGACCTGACCATGCCAACCTGGTATTAGGAAACACTATAGAAGAAGTTTCCCCCGAAGATGTAAGAGTAGGAGATATAATACTAGTTAAACCAGGTGAAAGAGTACCTTTGGATGGTACTATTGTAAAAGGTGAAGCATCTCTGGATACAGCTGCTTTGACTGGTGAATCCATACCAAGAATAGTGAAACCAGGGGATGAGGTTCTTAGTGGCTTCATAGTAAAAGATAAAATCATAACATTAAGAGTAGATAAGGAATACTCCCAGTCTACCATTGCAAAAATACTTGACCTTGTAGAAAATGCGGCTTTGAAAAAGGCTCCTACAGAAAACTTTATAACCAAGTTTGCTAAAGTATATACACCTATTGTAGTTTTTACAGCGTTAGGTATCGCATTTATACCTACTTTGATTTACGGTTTTGATACTTTCTCCCAATGGCTCTACAGAGCACTGATATTCCTGGTTGTGTCCTGTCCCTGTGCATTGGTGGTATCTATACCCCTTAGCTTTTTCGGAGGTATTGGGGGAGCTTCCAGAAAAGGCATTTTGGTAAAGGGAGGCAACTATCTGGAAGCTTTGAATAATATTCATACAGTGGTATTCGACAAAACCGGTACCCTTACTGAAGGAGTATTTAAGGTGAATGAAATAATTAATGAAGGAGATTACGATGCGGAAGCGGTATTGGAATATGCTGCAACAGCAGAAAGCTTCTCTGATCACCCTATAGCCCTTTCCATAAAAGAAGCCTATGGAAAAGATATAAACGCAGCTATGATTAAATATCATGAAGATATGACAGGAAAAGGAATCAGGGTCAAAACTGAATCAGGTGAAATACTGGTTGGAAATGAAAAACTAATGGAAGCAGAAGGTATAGCCTATAAAAGAGTTGAAGCCTCCGATACCATAGTCCATGTTGCCATAGAAGGCAAATATGCAGGATATATCCTTATATCCGATAAGATAAAGAAAGACTCGGCAGATACTGTGGAAGCACTGAAGGAAGCAGGTATAAAGAAAGTTGTGATGTTGACAGGTGACAACAAAACAACAGCCATAAGAGTAAAAGAAGAGTTAAATCTGGATGAAGCCTATTATGAACTGCTTCCCCACGAAAAGGTAGAAATCCTGGAAAAGATAAAAAATGAAAAAAGAGAAAAAGGAAATGTAGTATTTGTTGGAGATGGAATAAATGACGCTCCTGTTCTGACCATGGCAGACATAGGAATAGCCATGGGAGGCCTGGGATCTGACGCCGCCATAGAAGCTTCAGATATAGTGCTCATGACAGATGAACCTTCCAAACTGGTTGAGGGCATAAAAATCGCAGCTTTTACCAGAAAGGTAGTATGGCAGAATATCCTATTCTCACTAGGGGTGAAGCTAATTGTGCTGATTATGGGAGCATTGGGCTTTGCTAATATGTGGGAGGCAGTATTTGCTGATGTAGGAGTAGCTCTTATTGCAGTATTGAATGCTATGAGGGTCATAAGGAACTAGAACTTAGAGTTTAGAACTAAGGGAGCTAGTTTCAGGTAATAAGCTTAAGCAGCTAACAGTTGAAAATGAAAAATTTAACAAAAAATCGGTAATATATGTTACCGATTTTTTATTTTACTTAAATTAATATGGATATCAAACTATAAAAAATGTCTTCTGGCAGGTTGTTTTACTAATCAAATATTAATTTACGGGGGGATGAATTATATGAAGATCAGGACTAAGCTTTCAATAATATTCGGATCATTTACTATTCTGATTCTAGCGGTTGTAGGTTTAAATTATGCTACATATCTATCATTAGACAGTGATGCCAATTTTGTTAATTCAGCAGGAAGACTAAGGGCTGGAAGCTACAGAATGGCTCAGATTTCAGCAAATATAGTCATGAATCCTTATTTGAGCAATGATTATAAGAATGAACTGGAAGATAGAGCTAAGTCTTTCAGTGATTTGCTGACATCCCTTATGGAAGGAGACGATCATCAAGGATTAAAACCTCTTGAGGATGAAAAAATCAAAAATCAATTACTAGATATACAAAATCAATGGGAAAATAATTTTAAACCTGCCTATATGAAGATCAAAGATAATGAAGATATGCAATCCCTTAGCTATATCAACAATAATATATCCGACTATGTATCACAGATAGATAAAATGGTCAGTGATTATTCTTCAATATCACAGTCAAAGGTAGCCAATGCGAAAAATCTGAGTATGCTATCTTTCCTAATATCACTGTTTCTTATGGTTTTTGCGATAATAATAATCAAAAAGGATATTATCGCAAGTATCAACATGATTACCCAGCAGTTAAAAGAAATATCAGAAGGGAATGGAGATTTGACAAAATCTATAAAGGTAAAAAATAAAGATGAAATTGGCACTCTTACAGAATATTTCAATAAGTTTGTAGGGAGCATAAGGGATATAGTGATCACATTGTCTCAATCTTCAATTACTCTTGCTGATTCAACTGGTTCTATATCAGAGACAAGCAGTGAGCTTGCAAAAACTACAGAAATGATTGCTAATGCTGTAGTAGGTGTATCTGAAGGCAGTGCAAATCAATCAGCTATGGTAAAAAAATTGACTGATTTGATTGATAAAATGAGTTTGGATATAGCTAATGTCATAAATAAAGCTAATCAATTGCTTATGGAATCGGAAGAATCAAAGAATGCTGCAATGGATGGAAATTTCACTATACAAAACCAGGTTCAAGAGCTTGCCGAGGTTGTAAAAAGCACCAAAGAAGTAGCTGATACAGTAAATGAGCTTGAAAATCATTCCCGTGATATAGGAAATATAGTGGTGATGATTGATTCAATTTCTAAGCAGACAAATCTTCTTGCGCTAAACGCTTCTATAGAAGCTGCAAGAGCAGGAGAAGCAGGTAGAGGCTTTGCAGTTGTGGCAGACGAAATCAGAAAGCTGGCAGATGAAACAGCGAAATCAACGGAGCAAATTGTAAAAATCATTAATAATATCACGGGACAAACCTCCAAAGTCAAGACACGAATGGATGAAATGGAAAACAAGATTGCAATGCAGGAAAGAAGCATGCATGATGTACAGGTAAAGCTGGATAAAATTGTTGAGAAATCAAATATAACATATGATGAAGCTGCAAAGATAGAGAGCATCAATAGAACTATCAAAGATAATTTCACTGTCATCAATGGATCAGCCAAGAAAATATCGGAGGTAGTTGAAAAGAACTCGGAAAATACTCAGGAGGTAGCGGCTGCAGTAGAAGAGCAAACAGCATCCTTCCAAGAAGTTTCAGCTAATATGGCTCTAATGGATGAACTTTCAAAAAATCTAAATGAGATAGTGGCCAGATTCAAAATAGAATAACAGGCATGAGGAGGCTTTAGCCTCTTCATGCTTTCTTTATGCACTCAATCTTCTTATAGGTTTGTACAATGCAGCTGCCAGAGGAAGTGCAACAATAGCACCTACGGCAGAAGTAATAATTGAACTTGGTATATTGAGCAAAGCCGCTTCAAACTTTCCTATAACAGCTGTCCAGGCTGCTAAATATCCTACGAGAGTCCAGGCAGCACCAGCTATAACGGCGAACACATTTCTTATGAAACTTTTACCCTGAGCCCCACCGGAATGAGCAATGCGGCCTACTATATATCCTGCCAGGCCCTTGATGAAGAATGACCATAATGTATAAGGGGAAAAGCCCATCAAAAGATCAAAGAAGGCTGAGCCTATAGCTCCTCCAAAGCCTGCATACACTCCACCGAAGAGCAGTGCTGTGGTGTATATGGCTGCAGAGCCAAGATGCACCATTGCTCCATTGCCATAGGGTATCTTTATGGTAGTGCCTATGGTGCAAAAAGCAGCCAGCATGCCTATGATAACAATGTCTCGAATGGTAAATTTTTTATTCATTTATTATTTCACCTCTACCAAAATTATTTGCATTGCTAAGTTCAAATAGCATATTCTCTAATAAAATACCTTCTCTCACAGGGGTTTTAGCCATATAGGTTTTCTCAACAGCCAAAGACACAAATCTGCTGGCTCCGCTTACAGCCTGAGGTAAATCGAAGCCTTTGACAATATAGCCTGTAAGTGCACTGGCAAATATATCACCTGTTCCCGGATACTGAGCCGGTATATGTGTATAATTTACTTTCCAATAGGAATCATCTTCTTTGCTATATCCAAAATTTCCGTAACTTCCCTCTGAAATCCTTATTCCTGTAATAACCACATTAGCCGGACCTAAATCAGAAAGCTTTTTAAGCAAATGCTTCACTTTCTGCAAGTCTAAAGGCTTGTCATTATAATCCTTTCCTGCAAGCAAGCATGCTTCTGTCAAATTAGGAGTTATAACATAGGCTTTTTCTATCAGGGAAAGCATACCATTCTTTATATCTTCGTCAGTTATTTTATAAAGCTTTCCATGGTCTCCCATAACCGGGTCAATTACTATCAGCTTGCTGTCGTTGTTTTCTATAAGTCTTTTTACTAATTCTACTTGCTTTGCAGAACCCAGAAAGCCGCTGTATATGCAGTCGAATTTTATATTTTCCTCTTTCCAGCAATCAATGGCGTGTTCCATTTCATTTGTAAGCTCATAGAAGGTGTAATTATCAAAGCCTCCGGGATGGCTGCTCAATACTGCTGAAGGCAAAGGGCAAACCTGAATACCCATGGATGATAGGACAGGTATTACTACAGAAATAGAACTCCTACCGAAGCCGGTTACACCATGAATGGCAGCTGTCTTAGGTATTGTGTTTTTCATGGGACCCTCCTCTTTTGTGTAAAAAATAAAATCAAATGCATAAGTAGCATCTGATTTTATTCTAAAAGATTATATAACAATAATGAATATAACAAGGGGGTAATAAACATGATTTTATAATTATTATTAAAAGTGTATCGATACACTAATCAACCTCCCAGGGTTATGTCCTGGTGGTCATACCACTCCAAAGCTTCCCAGAAGTGTTGGGGTTTAAAATCCGGCCAATAATCATCTATAACATAGAAATCCGAATAAATAGATTGAACAGGTAAAAAGCCACTCAATCTCCGCCTTCCACCCCAGCGAATAATCAAATCCACCCTGGATACATCTTTGGATTTTATGTAATCTGTAATATTTCTTTTAGTATTCTTAGCCATCTTCAGATAGCTTAAATCCCACTCCCAACCGTAATTCACCAGAAAGTTTACCCTTATCCCCCCTTTTCCAAAGGTTTTTCTGGTAGTATAAGGGAGCAGCTCTTCAGGAAACATTGGCGAATCACTGTTTCCGATTACCAATAATTCTGCATCTTCATTAGAAAGCAGCTTTACTGCATGGATGCAGGCCTCGGTAAATGCCTTTCTCTGCTCCACGGGTCTCTTGGTATTATCTACGGTGAAACCATAGTAAGTCAATTCATAGATGCCAACTTCTTTACAGAGTTTAAAGAGAGCTAATCCTGGTTCGGTACCTATCATATATCCCTTTTCCTTGGTCAATCCCTTGGACTCTGCCCATCTTCTGTTTCCATCGGGTATGACACCAATATGCTTGGGTATTCTCAATACAATTCACCTCAAGGATATTATTTACCCTTAGCAAATATTAATACACCTCAACATCGCCATAACGGTATCTTACTGGGGAATGATCCAATCCGCCGTTTGCTTCTACAATCCATCCTTCCATATGGCATTTATAATTTAAACCCATATTGTCTTTGGCTGTGATATACATGATTATTTCATCACCTGCATTGCATTGGAGTTCATAATCTTTCAGCAGCACATAGAATCTTTCATATTTTGATGTGTCCTCCAACTTCATAGGGAAAGTATCAATGACCTTGCCATTTAGCTCTATATGGAGATTTGCTTCTTTTATTGCGGTGATATCACCATCCGGTTTGGAGTCGTTAATAAGCTCGTATTCATAGGTTATAATTTGTTTTGTGCTCCCTGCATTCCGCCTTATAGAGCCACCTAATGAATGGGGCCTTAACCTTGCTGCATATTTGTCTGCAACTGAACGAATGGTATCCAGTTTTTCAGTTTTCTTGTTATTTTCACCTTCGATTACCAAATCAATATTTGCCTCATCAAATATAGAAATACTGGCATTTGCTGTAAAGATGATATTATCCTCAGTCTCTGCAGGTATAAGCTGTGGACTGTCTTTGTCTGTATTTATGAGGAAATAGAGCTTTTCCCCCTCTTTATAAGCTTTAGGTATGACACTGAGAAGGTAATCTACTTTTTTGTCCTTTATACCCATATTTTCATACTTAAACTCATTTACAATGCTGGCTTCCTTCTCCAACGTTCTTTCTATATCGTTTATGATATTTGACATATTATTAATTATAGAATGCTTCAGAGAATTTATATCACTTTTTAAATTTCTGATTTCATTTTTCAGTGAGCCAATATCTAAGGCTGCCTTCATATTCAGGAGCAAAGATGCTATAAGTATTACTGTGACCCATCTAGGTAATTTCATTGTCTTGACCTCCTTATTTTAAAATTTTATGCCCCATTAATATGATTATATCATTAAAAAATGTCATCAGCCCATATATTACGAAATCCAAAAAAATAATGATGATAAAAGGGCATAATAATTTAAGGAACTTTTTTATATGGACTTATGTCTAATTATATGCAGCTGTAGATTAAGAATGGGAGGTATTCATGTGAAAATAAGAAAATTTGTTATAATTACAGCATCTGTTGCAATACTAAGCTTTGCTACTATGGCTTTCGCAGATCCGGTTATAAAGCTTGTGTTAAATGGACAAGAATTGAAAACTGATATAGCACCAATTCCTGCGGATGGCAGGGTTATGGTGCCCATAAGAGTTATATCTGAAGCTTTGGGTGCCAAAATTGAATGGGATGCTGAGACCAATTCTGTAATAATCGACTCAACTGAATTGGAAGCCAGGAAAATGCAGATAGAAAAGCTGGAAGAGGCTGTGGAAATTCTCATGCCTCAGGATCAGCTAAGCGTAGCCAAAACATGGGCAGAAGGTGTTAAAAGAAGAAATGGAGTATTGCAGTATTCTGTAATGTCACCGGAACTTCAAAAACAGAAGTATGACTATTTTGTATCATTGGGCTGGGTAACAGGCACATCAAGCCCTTGGGTTGAAAGCTATGAGATAACAGAAAAGTACAAATCCGAAAAAACATACAGATATGAAGTTGAATTCACCTATACAGATTCAACAGGAGCTAAGTTTACAGAAAAGCAATTCATAACTGTAAAGGATTTTGATGGTACCTGGCTGATTTCTGATATAGAAAACATAGATGTAAAGGGTAAAATAACAGAATTGACCTTTGGTAAGGATAATATGCTGGAGAAAATATTTGTGGAAGACGATGCACCAGCAATGGGCTCCTATGACAAAGCCAATGTTTTAATAGGAAAAAACACCAAAATATATAAGGGTTATTCCGATGAAGAGCTAAAACCCAGCGATCTCAAAGAGGGTATGAAGGTGGAAGTGGACTTTGTAGACGGTCCCATGATAATGATCTATCCCCCTCAGGCTGAAGCCAATGTAATCAGGGTAATTGAATAGTTAAAAGTGAATGATTTGTAGTGGTTGCGTATGTTATTCTTGTTGACATAAACGCAACCACTTTTTTTAAATATTTATAAAATCAAGAGCTTTATCGTTAAGAAATATAATTATGAATATATTATTTTATCAAAAAATTTGCATTAAATTAATATAACAGACTATTTTGAGAAGGTAATGAATGGATTAATGTAGAAATATTTATGCGCGACAAATTCCGACAAATAGTAGAATATAATGATGATTTTGAGGTGGTGTATATGAGCAGGTTATCCCAGATCAAGGATGCAGTACAACAGTTTGCAGAGGCAACAAGTGCAGCCCTTGGGCTAGATGTGGAAGTAGTTGATGATAACTTACAAAGAATAGCAGGAACAGGTCATGCATACGACTTAATCGGGAAATTTATCCAATCACGAGGAATAATAAACAGATTTTTATTTAAAGACACCAAAAAAATAATTATTGATAAGCCTGGTGCATGTGAGTATTGTCAAATATGCCCCAAGTACGGTAAGTGTATTTATAAAATGGCTGTATATTCATCTATTGAATATCGATCTAAGGCGATAGGTGTTATTGGTTTGACAGCGATGAATGATCATCAGATTAAGCTTATAGAACATAACAAATATGCCATGCTTGACTTTGTTGATAAAATTGCTAATCTAATCAGCCTAAAAGTTAAAGAGCATGAAATGCTTAAGCAGGTTGAGACTTATGCACAATTTATGCATATAGTTATAGATAACATCAATAAAGGAATCGTTATACTAAACAAAGATCATATAATAGTTGACATAAATAGTTACTTAATCGAAAAGTTAAGTACCAAAAAAGTTGAAATAATTAATAAGAATATCCGAGATATTTTTCCTAATATAAATCTAGTAAAAAAGAAAACCAATACTACTACTGCAGACAATGAATACCAAGAAATTGTTTATAGTAATAAAGGTAAGCAAATATATTTGCTATGCATGACTAAAACAATAATCGTGGACAATCAAATTGAAGGGATAATATGCTTAATTGAAGATTATAAGGATACAAAACAATTAGATTATGATATTTCAGAAAAACAACGGCAGATATCATTAGCTGATATCGTTGGAAATGATACTAACTTTATAGCTTTTAAAGAAAAGGTGCTGGATGTCGCACGAAATGATTCAACGGTTTTACTGACAGGGGAAACTGGGACAGGTAAGGAGCTTTTTGCCAGAGCCATTCATACAGAAAGTATGCGTAAAGATAAGCCTTTTGTAATCATAAACTGTGGAGCCATTCCGGAGTCGCTGATAGAAAGTGAACTTTTTGGATATGAAAAAGGAGCTTTTACAGGAGCAAAGAATATTGGAAAACATGGGAAGTTCTACATAGCAGATAAAGGCACAGTTTTTCTTGATGAAATTGAAACTATGCCGTTATACCTACAAACTAGGCTGCTTAGAGTTATTGAAAATCAAGAGATAGAAAGAGTAGGTGGCATTAAAAGTATACCTATCGATGTAAGGATAGTTGCAGCTACCAATGTAAGATTGGATGAGATGGTTAGAAATGGGCAGTTTAGAGAAGATCTTTACCATCGTTTAAATGTGGTAACATTGTTTATACCGCCTTTAAGAGATAGAGGTGAGGATATATTGGTTCTAGCTCAACATTTTATTGAAAAGTTTTCAAAAAGATTTAAAAAGGATATATTTGGACTATCTGAAGAGGTAAAAAAGATATTTTTAAACTATCAATGGAAAGGTAACGTCAGGGAACTACAGAATACTATCGAGTATGCTATTAATATGGAACATGGTAATTATATCACTGCAAAAAATTTGCCCTTCCAGTTTAGACAAACCAAGAGTAATAACAAATTTGTTACTCTGGAGGAACGAGAGAAAGAATATATAAAAAAGGCTTTGGATGAGTTCGGATGGTCGGAAGAAGGAAGACTAGAGGCAGCAAAACATTTGGGCATAAGCAGGGCAACTATTTATCGAAAAATAAAAAAGTATGGTTTAGTTTGTGGTTCAAATAGCAATTTTTTGTGATTTAATTGTTTACTGTTACTCAATAAAAGCAAGGCTTTATTATGCTGTTTTTATGTAGTACCAGGAAATAAATGTTCCGATAACTCCTACTAATCCAGTTGCTATAAAGCCGAAATTTAAACTGGTTGTATCAATTAAAAGTCCTACTATTATAGGTCCGATAAATGTTCCTAATGCAAAAATTGCTTGATAAATTCCCATAGCAGTACCTCTTTTCTGGTATTTTACGTTCTTAATGCTTAATGCCATCAATAGCGAATAGACAATATGCCTTCCAAATCCCCCTACAAATTGAATTATATAAAAAATAAATATCTTATTAATAAAAGGTGTAAGAAAACATGATAATGAGATTATTGTGTACCCCAGTATTATTGTTCCTTTTTCACCAAATTTTTTTGCAAAGAATGTACCACTCATTGCAGATGCTAAGATTCCTGGAAGGTTAAAAATAGTAGCTAACATGCCAATTTGAATATCATTGGCTCCAATGCCTTTTGCAAATAAAGGAGTAAAGCCATATATAGTAGAGAATGTTATGAATTGTAAAGTCATCGCAATAACTGAAGCTATTATTAGATTTCTGTCCTTAAGAATTTCCATTAGAATAGTAAATTTAATTGGCACGTGATATTCATTTTTCTTTTCATATATAAAAAAGCTAAGTAATAATGCTATTGTACTCGCAACTGAAGCAAGCAAGAAATTATATTTTTGATTGAAGCAATGTGATACTATACTACCTATCAGTAAAGCGGATACCATAGAAAAAAAGTCAAAGCTGTTAAGTATACCTATGGGTTTTGCAACATTATTATCACTAAAATAACTAGCAAAAAGTACAGTGAAGATAGCCCAAGTTGCAGAAGCTATTCCTGATAATGAACGAAAAACTATTAAAGAAGTTACATTTGTAGAATACCACATACCTAGACTGCTTGTTAGAGAGGTAAAAAGACCAAGAATAATAAATACTTTTCGATTGTTAATAGCATCAGAAAATATACCAATAGGAATTCTACACAACATTTGGGTAAAACCATAAGAACCTATTACTATTCCTACTAGCTTATAAGAAGCTCCCAAGGATTCCGCATATGCAGGAAGAATAGGAACATATGTGTATAGGGAGAAACTGTATAGGCTGCTTACAACACAAAACAAAATCGTACTATGCTTATTGCTATTCATTTATATCATACCTCAAGATAAATGTTGTTACTATTTCAAACTCAATAATATTTAAAGCAATTTTTATGCCATGGCTTTGTGTTCAATAACAAAGTAAAGCTGTATAAGAAGTATTATAGTTTAGCCTTTTACATAAAAAGAAAGAGGTAGATAAAAGAATAGCATGGATGATGCATAACAACATATCAGATTGAGATATAACATCTCAATCTGATATGTTGTTGCAACTAAGTATTGGAGACAAGTTAGCATTGTATATAAACATATCAAATTGAGACATAACTTAATGGGATTTATACAGTAAACTAATATAAAATATTTTGGATGAAATTTAAAATATTTTTGTGTTTGTATTCAATAGTAGCTTGATTTCCTTATAAATCCTTAAAATAAATGATGAGTTTTTAGAAATATAAGTAGTTTTCAGAATAATAAATAATCTTTGGCATAATAGTTGCTCTAATAGTTTATAGAGCATTTAATCATCATCATATATTTTAAGGAGGAAATAAAAGTGAGCAGAAAAGTAGAATTCTTATATCTACAACAGGAGGATTGTGTTAAAGCTGGCGGCTTTGATATGAGCGGTACCTTAAAAGCAGTTGAAAGGTCATTCTTCCTACATGGGAAAGGTGATTATATTCAACCAGGTAAACCTGTTATTAGATGGGGTGGTCCAGAAACTGAAGAAACAACTGGAAGAATAATGTCCATGCCTTCTTTTTTAGGTGGATCACAATACGCTGATGAGTTAATAAAAAGAGGGTTGATAGGCCCTGTAAATACATCAGGAATAAAATTTATTCCTAGTAGACCTCACAATCCTAAAAAGTATGGCTTACCGAGGGCAAATGCTGTGATAATTATTGTTGATCCTGATACATTAATGCCTGTTTGCATAATGGATGGTACTCTCGTAAGTGCTATGAGAACTGGTGGAGCTTCAGGTGTTGCAGCAAAGTATTTGGCTAATCCTGATTCAAAGGTTATGGGTCTAATAGGTGCTAGCGTACAGGGAATTACACAGGCATGGGCTATGAAAGAAGCATTGCCTTCATTAGAGGTATGTAAGGTTTATGATTTGAATCCAGAAACAAGCAAGAAGTTTGTACAAGAAATGAAAGACAAAGTTGATATGGAGATAAAGATAGTAGATAGTGCTGAGGAGGCCTTTAGAGATTCAGATGTAGTAAATACAGCAACAATGGCGAGAGCTCCTTATGTAAATTCTGAGTGGTATAAGGAAGGCGTATTACACTGTGAAATTTCCTTCTGGGATACACCTCCAATAGCGTTAAAGGATGTGGATTTTATCGTGGTTGATGATTGGTATCAAGTAACACATCACGGTGTAGACGTTAGTGCAAGGGCTGTAAAAGATGGAATAATCCCTGAATCAAAAATTAGGGGAAATCTTGGTGAAATAATAGTTGGAATAAAGGAAGGAAGAAAAGATAAAAAGGAAAAAATATTCTTTAACCCAATAGGACTAGGTATACATGACCTTTCTGAAGCATTCAGAGTATATGAAAATGCTAAGAAAATGAACATTGGTAGAGTACTTCCTTTATGGGATAACCCAATACTTGGATAACTATTTTAAACTCTTTGTTAATAATTACAAAGAGCAATGCTATATAAACATTTTTTACAGGAGGAGGAAAAGTTGTGAGCAAAATACTTGAACAAATATCCGAGAATGTGCTAGAAGGCCAGACCAAAAAGGTAGTCGAATTGGTAGAACAAGCCATAAATGAAGGCTGTCCTGTAAAAGACATCATAAATGAAGGCCTGATAGCAGGAATGAATGAAGTAGGAGAATTATTCAAGGAAGGGGAAGTGTTTGTTCCTGAAGTTCTAATTTCTGCAAAGGCTATGAACGCTGGAATGGAACTCTTAAAACCGTTAATACAAGACGGAGATGTCAAAAAGATCGGAAGAATTGTAATGGCTACAGTTAAAGGTGATCTTCATGATATCGGCAAAAAATTAGTTGGTATGATGATGGAAGGCGCAGGATATGAAATCATAGATTTAGGTGTTGATATACCTCCTGAAAAGATTGTGGAAGCCATAAAAGAATATAATCCCGATCTTCTTGGTATGTCTGCAATGCTAACAACAACAATGGTTTCTATGAAGGACACTATTGAAACGTTAAAAGAATCAGGACTATATGAAAAAGTAAAGGTTATGGTAGGCGGGGCGCCTGTAACACCAAACTATGCGGAAGAAATAGGAGCACACTATTCTGGAGATGCAACTGCAGCAGTTGAACTTGCTAACAATCTTATGGGTATATAGGAGGTGTAGTTAAATGCGAAAAAGACAAAATCCTTTTCCTGGAGGATTGGAAGGTGGGCTTTATAAGCCTTTGACACAGGAAGGAATTATGAAAATTCACAAAGCATCTATGAAGGTGTTCGAAGAAACAGGTATACAGGTAAATGACGAAAGAGCATTAAAAGAATTCCATAATGCAGGCGCAGATGTAGATTTTAACAAAAAGATTGTTAGAGCATCTGAAAGCTGGGTACTGGACAAGATTAAAACAGCTCCGTCAAAGGTTACCCTTTATGGAAGAGAAGATAAATATAATATGGAACTAGATGGTTACAAAGTATACATAGGCACAGGTGGTACAGCATTAAATGTTTTAGATATAGATACAGGCATGAGAAGGCCATCTACGTTAAAAGATGTGCAAATGGCAGCCAGGTTAGTAGATGCCCTTGATAATATCCATTATTTTGTACTTTCCTGCTATCCTAATGAATTAGACAAAAAAAATGTGGATGTAAATAGGTTTTATGCAGGGATAAGAAATACATCAAAACATGTTATGGGTGGAGTATATACAAGCGAAGGCATCAGAAATATAGTTAAATATGCAAGCCTAATAGCTGGAAGCAAGGAAGCATTGTTGAAGAAGCCTTTCATATCCTTTATAACATGCATTATGAGTCCTTTGGTAATGGATAAGGATTATACTGATCTAATGATCACTGCAATAGAAAGTGGACTTCCTTTAGCTACACCTACAGCACCGATGGCAGGCTCCACCTCTCCAGCAACACTTGCCGGAACTCTGGTACAAATGAATGTAGAGGCATTAAGCGGTGTGTTGCTTTCACAGATAATTGATCCAGGTCATCCGGTATTGTATAGCTGTGTGCCTACAACAACAGATTTGAGGACAGGAGCATTTTGCTTTGGTTCAATAGAAATGGGTATGATGAATGCTGCATGTGCCCAACTGTCACGTTTTTATAATCTACCTAATTACACTACTGCCGGAGTTAATGAATCAAAGATACCTGATATACAGTCCGGTTATGAAAGTATGGCTACCACAATGCTGTGTGCATTAGCCGGCTCAAATTATATTCACGATGCTGCAGGTTTAATTGAATCAGGTCTAGCTATTTCCTACGAGCAATATGTTGTGGATAACGATATACTTGGCATGTGTATGAGAGCTGTTAAAGGAATTGAGATTAATGATGATACTTTGGCAGTGGATGTTATAAACGAAGTAGGTCCGGCAGGCAACTATTTGTCAAATGATCATACAGTTATGAATATGAAAAAAGAATTTTTCTATAATACAGTATCTGATAGAAATACAAGGTCTAGATGGGAAGCTGACGGTTCATTAGATGGAAGGGAAAGAGCCAGAAGAATAGCTAAACAAATACTAGCAAATCATAAACCTCTCGGAGTGGACAAGGCTATAGAAGATGAAATATTAAAAGAGATACCTGGCATGGTACAGGAATGGATTGACTAAGCGGCTGAAAAGGAGTGAAGCATATATGACTGGAAAGGAACGCGTTCTCAAAGCACTGAGTTTTGAACCTGTAGACAGGACACCATGGGTACCCTATGCAGGTGTTCAGGCTGCAAATCTTATAGGTAAAGATGCGGAAGAATATTTAAAGAGTGAAGATAACATAGTTAATGGAGTTTTAAAAGCATTTGAGATGTACAAGCCTGATGGGCTTCCTGTAGCTTTTGATTTGCAGATTGAGGCTGAAGCTCTAGGTTGTGATCTAAAGTGGTCGAAGCAAAATCCACCTGCTGTTGCAAGTCATATACTGAGTGAAAAGAGCTTAAAGGAATTAAAGCTTCCTAAAGAAACAGACGGACGATATCCTATAGTTTTGAATGCAGCTAGAAGGCTATCAGAAGCCATAGGTGATAAGGTAGCACTATATGGTATCATATGTGGGCCTTTTACACTTGCGTTACATCTTATGGGAACAGAGATATTCACTAAGATGATAGAAGAGCCGGATGAAATATTTGAGTTAATGGAATTTTGCACAGAAATCGCAAAGGATTTCTCAAAGATGTATTCCAAGACAGGCATAGACATAATAGCCGTAGTAGATCCTATGACATCCCAGATATCTCCAAGACATTTTAAGAAATTTGTAAAGCCCTATCTGACGGATTTAAATAGAGCTATCAAAGTTCTGGGACTGAAAGCAACAATTTTCTGTTGCGGAGATGCAACTAAGAACATTGAACTGATGTGCCAAACTGAGCCTGATGGTATAGCATTTGATGAAAATGTAGATTTGGCATTTGCAAAAGAAACAGCCTCAAAATATAAAGTATCCTTTGGCGGTAATATGCCCCTTACTACAATCATGCTATTTGGATCACCAGTAGAAAATATTGAGGAAGCAAAAAAAGAGCTGGCCATAGGCAAAGGCTTGGGATATATACTTTCTCCTGGCTGAGATATTCCATTTGATACTCCGGTGGAGAATATATCAGCAATAGGTAATTATATGCAGGGCAATTTTATGTCCCTTGAGGACTTTAATACTGAAAGGCAAATGACAAAAGAAGAAGAAGAGGACCTGGATGATGTTATAGTTGAGCCGGGAAAAGTGTTTATTGAAATTGTAACGCTGGATTCTGAAGGATGTGCTCCTTGCCAGTATATGTGTGAAGCAGTTAAAAAGGTATTGCCTAAGTATGGAGAAAAGGTAACATGGAGAGAATCTTTAGTTAAAACAAGAGCGGGCATAAAAAGAATGGCAAAGCTTGGTGTTAAGAATCTTCCGGCCATGTTGATAAATAATGAAGTAGTATTTGATAACATAGTTCCAGCTGAAAAGCAATTGATAGAAGAAATAGACAAGAGATTGAACATATAACCTTAAAAGCAGTCTTGCAGTGGATAAAAGGTGTGCTTTACCCACTGCAAGATAAAAATTAATTGACATATAAGGAAAGTAGGTGGAAAGTATGATAATACAAAATATTAATCATCCGACATGAAAAATATAGGGTGATGGTTTTAGTATACCCGCACCCTATCAAAAGAAATAATGTATTTATAAAACATCTCAAGAAATATTATAGAACAATTCTCCTAAAGTCACAATGAAATTAAGATTGAAAGGTGGGTTTTCATGTCTACTTTTGGCCCATATGAAATGCTCTTAGATTTTGCATTTATGTCAGTACTTCTTTTTATAGCCCAATTCTTAAGAGCTAAGATAAAGTTAATACAAAATCTGTACTTACCATCATCGCTGCTGGCAGGTGTTGCAGGGTTGCTGCTGGGACCCCAATTTGCCAATGTAATTCCTTTCACCAGCCAGGCAGGAAGCTATCCATATTTATTAGTTGTAGTCCTTTTTGCTACCTTATTTATAGGAAATAGCGAAAAGCAGTCCTTAAAAAAGGTTATTAATGATGTTGGAGATACCTTTACTTTAAATATGGCAGCTGAATTTGGACAGTTTGGTATTGCATTGCTTGTTGGTGGTTTTATTATGGCAAGCTTGTTCCCTGAGGTGACACATGTATTTTCATTATTAATGCCGGCTGGTTTCGTCGGAGGTCATGGATATGCAGCTGCTATAGGCGGAACATTGGAGCAGATGTTAAATTGGGATGAAGCTGTAACCATAGGTCAGACATTTGCTACATTTGGATTATTAACAGGTGTTTTTGGAGGTATAGTTTTAATTAATATTGCTATAAGAAATGGTTCAACAAGACTTGTTAAGAGTATGAGTCAAATGCCAGAGAGCATGCGAACTGGATTGGTTCCGGAGAATGAAAGATCAGTTATGGGAGAAGATACTATCAATCCAATGGCTATGGATCCTCTTTCATGGCATGTGCTTTTAGTATTGATAGCAGTTCTTGGTGGATATTACGCCTCTGAATTTTCTGCAAAGATTTTGCCTGGTATTACTTTACCCATGATGAGCTTGTCTATGTTAGCAGGTGTAATACTTCAGTTTATATTAAACAGGACTGGTTTTGGTAAATATGTTGATAAAAGAATTATAACAAGAATCGGAAGCTCAGCATCTGATTACCTGCTTGCTTTTGGAGTGGCTACAATCAAGATATCGGTAGTTATTAAATATGCTTTGCCTATACTGGTATTATGTATCCTTGGTTTCACAACATGCCTTTTCTTTGTATATGGCATGGGAAGAAAGCTATTTCATAACTTCTGGTTTGAGAGATCCATATTTATCTATGGTTGGACAACAGGTGTTGTGGCAATAGGAGTCACACTACTAAGAATAGTTGATCCGGAGTTTAAGAGTAAAACCTTAGAAGATTACGGCATGGCCTATGTATTTATATCAATAGTTGAAGTATTCATTGTTTCGATTACACCCGTATTCATATCTCAAGGCTGGTCAAGTGTATATATAGGTGGTGCTGTACTAACTGCAATATTCTTAGCTTTGATGGCTATTACTGCAATTAAATATGGAATCAATAAGCAAAAAGTAAACGAACTCAGAGTAGGAGAAGAAGAAATAATAAAACAATATATGAAGGAAAAATCCATTAAAGGAGATAATGTGTTTACAGCATAATGCTATTAAGGCTGCAGGTATATTATTTATAGTATACCTGCTTGCCTATATAGGAGAAAAGGGAGATGCAGATTGGATAAGGTTATAATCAATATTCCTCAATTTAATAAAACCATAGAAAGTGATTCTGGAGCTACGATTATGGATGTTTTGAACAGTGAAGGGCTGATTATGCATGCACCATGTGGTGGCAAAGGAACTTGTGGTAAATGTAAGGTACAAATAAAAGGGAGCGTTAACGACTTAACTGAATATGAAAAAAGAATATTGGCTGATGAAGAGATAAATAAAGGAATACGACTTGCTTGTAGAACTTGCTTGTCAGGTGATGCGGAAGTATATTTACTGGAAGACTATTCGATAGACGAATCAAAACAAAACCTTGAGAGAGTAAAGGTTTATTCTCGAAATAGCTCCATAATAAAAAAATCCATTCAATTGGATATTCCAAACCTTAAAAATAATTATTCAACTGCTGATTTGATAAAAAGAAAACTATTAGTAGATGAAATTGATTTGAATATAATGAGGGAAATATCCCGTTATATAGATTGTACAAAAGAAGTTACAGTAACACTGTACAAAAACGAAATAATAGATATAGAAAATGAAGACAGCAAGGATAAGATATATGGCTTGGCAATAGATATCGGTACAACGACCGTTGTATGCTATCTAATGGATTTGAATAGATATGTGCAGATAGCCGTAAGCTCTATGCAAAATCCTCAAATAGGTTATGGATCTGATGTTATATCAAGAATTGATTTTGCTACAGGAAATACAAAAGGACTAGACATATTAAGGGAAAAAATAATTTCTGGTATAGATAGATTGATAGACGAAGTAACTATTAAGGCTGACATAGACAAAAGATATATATATAAATGTGTAATAGCAGGAAATACGGCTATGACCCACATTTTTTTGGGATTAAGCCCAAAAAGTCTATCTAGAATACCTTTTAATAGTGTAACAAAAGATGCAATAATTGTTGATTCAAGTACAATAGGCATAAAAAATATGAATAAAAGGGGTAAGGTAGTTGTTTTACCAGGAATAGGCGGATTTGTCGGGGCTGATACCATCAGTGCAATGATAGCAGCAGACTTAATTAATACCATGGATAATAGATTGCTTGTAGACTTAGGAACCAATGGAGAGATAGTATTATCTACCCCAAAAGGCAGGTATGCATGCTCAACTGCTGCAGGACCCGCCTTGGAAGGAGCTAGGATAAAATATGGTATGCAAGCCTTTAGCGGAGCTATAAATACTTTTTATATTACTGATGATTTTAACTACACAACCATAGATAATTCTAAGCCGAAAGGTATTTGTGGATCCGGTTTAATAGATATAGTAAGTGAATTTTTGAGAGCCGGTATTGTAAAAGAGAATGGTAGAATTGTAGAACCTGATGAAATAAGCAATGAGAAGTTATCTAGAAGAATAATAAAAAATGGAAAGAGCAAAGAAGTAAAGATAACAGATAATGATAATTTTGAAGGTATATATATAACCCAAAAAGATATAAGAGAATTGCAACTTGCAAAAGGAGCAATTAGAGCCGGAATCAACATATTATTGAAAGTTGCTGGATTGAAGATTGAGGATATTGATGCAATATTACTTGCAGGTGCTTTTGGTAATTTTATAGACAAGAAAAGCGCATTAAACATAGGGTTATTCCCTCAAATAGACATCGAGAAAGTAATTCCCCTAGGAAATGCTGCTGGTGATGGTGCAAAGATAATATTGTGCGACTCAGAAATGCTTAATATAGCAAAAAAATATTCTGATACCACCAAACACATTGAATTGACTATCCAACCAGATTTTCAAGAAGAATTTATGGAAAGCATGTATTTAAGATGAAATAAGGGCTAAACAGAGATTATGTATTTATCAATAATCATGTAATATTAGCTATAATTTAAGGGGGTACAAAATGAATATAGGAAAAATTTTGGAAGAAGCTAGGAATGGTAAGTTACTTACTAAGGAAGAAGCAATTGCATTACTTAGAGTAAGGAATGATTCAGATGATTTTTATAAGATTTTATTCCTGGCTAATGAAATGACTCGTTCAGAATTTGGTAATAAGGGGGTAATATTTGCACAAATAGGCATAAATGCAGAACCCTGTTCTGTTAACTGCAAATTTTGTTCTATGGGAAAAAACCATTACTCCATGGAAAGCATCTGGCGCAAGGACATAAACACCATATTACAGGAAGTAGAAATTCTAATTGAAGAGGGTGTAGATGATATTTTTCTCATGACTACTGCAGATTATCCCATATCTGAATTCATTAATATAGCAAAAGAAGTAAAAGAAAAACTGCCGCATAATATAAGGTTTGTTGCTAATATAGGGGATTTTGACTATGACACAGCATTAAAACTGAAAGAAACAGGTTTTACCGGCGTATACCATATCAACAGATTAAGGGAAGGAATTGATACAACAGTTAGTCCTAAAACAAGGATTAAAACTCTTGATGCTGTAAAAAAAGCAGGACTGGAATTATATTATTGTGTCGAACCTATTGGCCCAGAGCATGGATATGAAGAACTTGCGGTAGAAATGTTAAGAGCAAGGGAGTACGGTGTAGGAGTTATGGCAGTGATGAGAAGAATACCAGTCAAAGGTACACCATTATATGATAGAGGTCAGATTTCAGCAGTTGAGCTTACAAAAATAGCTGCTGTTGCTAGAATAGTTTCAAAGCCAAATAGGGCAATGAATGCACATGAAAGCACTCAAATGAGTTTAATTGGGGGAGTTAATCAGCTATATTGTGAAGTTGGGGCAAATCCAAGGGACAATTTATCCAATACGGAAAAAAATCGGGGCTTATCTGTAAAAATGGTAAAGCAGATGCTTATTGATGCAGATTATGAAGTATAACAATTAACATGATCTTAGGATATGGAGTGGAAACACAATGAACAATGATATAAAACTAATTATTGCATGTGAGGTCTTTAAGAATGAGTTAGAAAGCTTAAAAAGTGAAATCAGTGTTCCAATAATTTGGATAGAGCATTCTCTTCATAGCGTACCTAATAAACTTAGAAGGAAAATTCAAGAAGAGATAAACAAAGCGGAAAAAGAGATGGAACCTGGTAGTAAAGTGCTGCTGATGTTCGGAAACTGTGGTGGTGCTTTGAATGAACTACATACAAATATGCTTCATCTGATTTATCCCGAAGTACCGGATTGTACACCTATTCTGCTAGGATCCATGGGAAAATATACTGAATTACAGAATCATAGACCGGGAACCTATTATTTTAATAACTCATGGATTGAGTCAGGTAATAATCCCTTGGACAAAAACAGAGAGTATGCTCTGAAATATGGAGAAGAATTAGCCTGGGAGCTTTCTAATGAAATTTACAAAAATTATACACATTTTACACTCATCAATAATGGATGCTATAACATTGAAAAGTCAAGAGAGTTTGTGAAAGAATCTTGCAGGCAGTTTAATAAAGAATATTCAGAGGAAATGGGTAGTTTGGAATTTATAGCTGACATACTGAATAATCGCTGCAGAATGGTACACATATTGCCTGATAGTGAAAAAGAGGAAAATGAGTTTGAAAAAGAAGTAAATGTTACAGAGATTAACAGCAAAAAACACTCAGAGGGCTTATTATTAGGTGTTGATACTGGAGGCACATATACAGATGGAGTCATATTAGATTTAAATACAAAAAGTGTGGTTAGCACATATAAAAGCATAACTACTCACTACGATTTAACTGTAGGCATAAAAAGAGTTATTGAAAATATAGTAAAGAATGTTAATACAAGAGAAATAAGAATGGTTTCAATATCAACTACATTGGCTACTAATATGATGGTAGAGGGTAAAGGCGGAAGAGTGGCTTTGATTCTTGTAGGATATGATAGGGAAATAATAAAAAAGTATAATTTTTATAAAGATTTTTCTACTGATATTTATGGTTTTTTCACAGGTGGCCATGATGTAAAAGGAAAAGAAAAGGCAGAGGTTGATATAGAGGAAATTAAAGAATTCGTTAATAAATATAAAAACAAGGTTGATGCATTTGCCGTATCTTCATATTTCTCAGTTTATAATCCGTCTCATGAACAATTGATAAAAAAATCTATCAAGGAAATAACGGACAAGCCTGTAGTATGCGGACATGAGTTATCAGGGCAATTAAACGCAGTTAAAAGAGCTGCTACAACAGTTATAAATGCAAAGTTAATTCCTGCAATCAATAGATTGATAGAAGATATAAAAAGCGTAATGAGAGAAAAAGAAATTACAGCTCCTCTATACATTGTCAAAGGAGATGGCTCTATAGTCTCAGCAGAAGTCGCAAAAGAAAAACCCATTGAGACCATATTATCAGGACCTGCGGCTAGTGCAATAGGGGCAAGAGCCCTTACGGAAAAAGATGATTGTGTTATTGTTGATATGGGGGGTACTACAACAGATGTGGGCTTATATAAACAGGGTAAGCTGAAGTTAAATCCTTCTGGAATTAAAGTTGACCAAATATATACCCATGTACAAGCTATGGATATGGTAACTGCAGGGATAGGTGGTGATAGTAGCATACATTTCGGCATTAACAGAATAACTGTGGGACCTAAACGAATAATGCCATTATGTAGACTTGCATACAAGTTTCCTTGCGTCAAAGAGATTATAGAAGCTTTTTCATCAATGTATGTCAGTCCAGATCAGATACATGATTACATAGACTTTGTTTATATTGAAAGAATTGGTATTAAGTATACATCTGAAGACCCATTGGAAATAGAAATCATAAATGCAATAAAGGAAGCACCTCTTAATATACAGAGCTTAGCAAGTAAATTAAATACCACAATCGTTAAACTTAGAAAAAAAATCGAAAATCTATACAACAAGGGAATTATTGAATATGCAGGATTTACACCTACAGACATTGCACATTGTGAAGATTTTCTAAAAAAATGGGATATTGATACTTCCAAAAAGGCGTTAAAATTTATTTGCTTTAACTCAAGTTCAGATAAAGAAAAACTAATAACCAAAATAAAAAAGGAGATTAATAAAAAAATATTGAGCTGTATTTTTGATGTTTTAGGAGAGGAATATATAAATAATTGGAACTTGGAAGGTATAGTAAGTTCCATTGTACATCATAAAAAAGACGCTCTATTAAAGCTAAATCCTGAACTTTCTATACCTATTATAGCAGTTGGTGCACCAGCAGAGTTCTATATTAAAGAAATTGAGAACTATATAAAAACTGATGTAATTATACCAACCAATTATGATGTGGCCAATGCAGTAGGAGCGGTATCAGCCAATATATCCTTAAGATTAAAAGGGAAGGTTGAATGTGACAATAAGCTGGCGGAAAACCAAATATTCAGAGTGTATAGTTATTTAGGCATCAAAGAGTTTGCGAGCAAACAAGACGCTTATGATTTTTTTATAAACACAGGTAAAGACAAGCTTACTGCAGAAGCAAAAATCGCGGGGGCAGATGACATAATCATAAATGAATGGAAAGAAGAACAGGATGAGGATAGATATTTCTATCAGATGGATATAGAATTGATTGCCTTTGGAAGACCGATTTTAAGTAATGCATAGCTGTAAATTAAAATATATATTCAGAAAAGGAAGGTCGTTAAAATTGGAATTCTATTTATTTGGTGGATTTTTGGGATCAGGTAAAACTACATTGATGACATCATTGGCAAAAAATTTAGTTGAAGCTGAGAATAAGAAAGTTATGCTTATTGTAAACGATGTTGGAGATGTAGGCATCGATGCAAAACTTATGGAAAAACTTCACACCGATGTACATGAGCTTTTTGGAGGTTGTGTATGCGGACAAATAGGTAATTTGGCGAATATACTCAAAGGCTTAGGCAGCAAATATGTTGTAGATGTTGTTCTGATGGAAGCTTCTGGTATAGCACAGCCCCATCGTTTTATTGATACTATTCATAATTTATTACCTGAATCTTCAAGAGTTAAAGTTATAACATTGGCAGATGCAATTAGATGGTTTGACTTAATGGATGTACTAGAGCCGCTTATATCAAGCCAGATTAAGGCAGCAGATTATATCTTAATCAACAAATCCGATTCAGTGAATACTTATGTAATTAATGATATTACTGCAGATATAAAAAAGTTGAAAGCAGATGTTGACATATTACCCATTTCAGCCAATAAGCAAGGTGATATTATTAAGGTTGCAGAGGTGATAAAAAAATGCTAAAGGATCCTCAATTGACAGCATATTCCACAACAATAGAAATAGAATCAAATACAATACTATCAGCAGATTGTTGGAAAGAAGCCATAAGAATTTTTTTTGATTCTATAACTGAAGAAAGTAAAAAAGATAGAGATGTAATGATTGGTCATATAAAAGGTTTTGTGGAATTTAAAGATGCCGGTTACTGTTATTACTCAAATACAGGGAAAAATCAATACACAGAAATGAAGGGCAATGCATCCGGTAAAACAAACCAGGGAACATTGCATTTGAATGTGCTGATATACGGTCTCGGAAAAGAAAAGGTTAATAGGATTGTAATGCAAGCGATTGGTATAATTAATGAGAATTTAAATGCTTCATGCAATATTATGTAATGCCTTTAGATGTATAGAATGATTTAGATTAATAATTATAGAGGTGTTAGTGTGAACAAATTTGATTGGGATGCCAATGATTATAACAAGAATTCTTCGATGCAATATACACTGGCTAACGAGTTAATACCAAAGCTTGGACTCAAGGGAAACGAAAGGGTCTTGGATGTAGGTTGTGGAGATGGCAAAATTACTGCCGAGATTGCAAAACTACTACCGGATGGTTCAATAGTTGGAATTGATATATCTGAAGATATGATTAACTTTTCGAAGAAGAATTTTGCCTCACAAGGTATTAAGAATATTGATTTTATTGTAGATGATGCTACAAAAATGGATTTCTATGATGAATTTGATCTAATAGTATCATTTACATGTTTGCACTGGATAGAGGACCATGTTGCAGTTTTGAATAATGTACGAAAAGCCTTAAAAAACTCTGGAAGGTTATTCATGCAATGCGGTGGAAAAGGTAATATGCCTCATCTTATTGAAGCTTTATTAAATATAGCATCGAAAGATAAATGGAGTAAGTACTTTGAAAATTTCAATTTTCCGTGGTTCTTTTATGGGATAGATGAATATAACACTTGGTTGGAGCAAATTGGATTAATTAAAAAAAGAGTAGAACTAGTTCCAAAGGATATAGTGCATAAAGGTAAAGAAGGCCTGATGGGCTGGATAAGGACAACATGGATGCCTTATACAAGCAGGGTCCCAAAAGAGCTTCAAAGTAATTTTATTGAAGAAATTGTTGATTTATACATGATGGACAACCCTATTGATGATAAGGGACTACTGCATGTACATATGGTCAGATTGGAAGTCGAGGCTATTAAATTAGGAGTAGGGTAGGTGGCTATAATGGTAAAACTAACTGAATATGAGCAAAGGATGCTTAATGGAGAAATGGGGGAATTCAAGCAAAAGGCACTGCAATTCATTGTTAAATATGCAGAAGTACTTGGTGCCAATGAACTATGTAAGATAAGTAGGGCTACTGTATTCATTGGCGCTCAACATTATTTGGACTCTTTATCAACTGATAATTATGATGAAATTTTTTCAAAGTTTTATTTAAACAGTGAAAAGGAAATAAAAGTTGGCGAGTTTGCTAAAGACTGCATATGTCAGACATGTGCTGCTCCCTGTGATATCAATGATTATGAAACAGTACATTTGTCAAAGGAGTTTTTTGAAAAAAATAAACGATTCATGGAAATTACAAAAGAAGCAGGTGTAAGTATAGTTAATTCATGTACGCCTTACTATGTGGGTTGGCTTCCTCTAAAAGGAGAACATTTTGTAACTACAGAATCAAGCAATGTAGTTATGAGTAACTCATTGTTTGGTGCGTGCGGCAATGCAGACGGGATTGAAGCTGCTGTTTGTGCAGCCATATGCGGTAGAACTCCTCTATGGGGATACCATGTAAAAGAAAACAGATATGGAACAGTTGTATTTAACATTAAATGCCCTTCAGAATCAGTATATGATTGGGATATAATCGGATATACAATGGGAAGATTGCTGCCCCCACATGGAAAGCCAATAATAAATGGTAACTTTGAAATACCTAATATAAATAAATTAAGGCAGTGCTTTTCTTCTTTATCTACAACTAGCGGCGCTGAAATATGCCATGTTGTTGGGTTCACTCCAGAAGCTAGAACATTAGAAGATGCTTTAGGTGGGAAAAAACCTATTGAGGTTATTGATATAACATATAAAGATTATGAAGAATCCGTAAAAATGATTTGTGATGAAGGTTCCGGTGATATTGATTTAGTCAGCATAGGTTGCCCTCATTTGGCTCTTGATGAGATTAAGGAAATAGCAATGTACTTAAAGGGTAAAAAGATTAAGGAAAATGTTGAGTTGTGGATTTGGACCGATTATGCAATTCAGGCCATGGCTGATTTTAACGGGTACACAGATATTATCAAGGAGAGTGGAGCAAAGCTGCTAAACAGTTCATGCCCTATAGTGATGAGAGAAGAAAGTCATAAACACTCTAAAGGTATGGTAATGAATGGTGCCAAGCAGGCACATGGTATAAAATCTCAGACAAAGGTTCCTGTATATTTTGGAGATATATTCAAATGCATAGATGCAGCAATTAAAGGAAGGTGGGAGGCTTAGCAATGAAAAAAATCATACTGAAGGGAAGGCCAACTCATGGTGGAGTTGCAGAAGGTAAAGCTGTTGTCTGCCCTGATAGTATTGCTGGCAATAGTGGAGCTGTAGGTGATCTGGATGGGGTTATTCATGAAAATAGTAGTTCCAACAAAGGTGTATCAATTAAAGATACCATATTAGTACTTCCATGCGGCAAAGGTTCTACGGGTTTTTCTGCACACTTTAAATCTGCAAAACTTATGGGTATTTGTCCCGCTGGATGGGTCATCAAAAAAATGGATTCGAGATTAGGTGTAGCTGTTGCTTCTCTTGATGTACCTGCTGTATCTGATTTTGAAGAGGATGATCCTATGGAAGTAATTAGAACAGGAGATTGGGTAAAAATAGACGGTAGTACCGGAATTGTAGAAATCACACGGGAATAATGAGGTAACAAAGCACCGCCTTTCTTCATATTATGGTTAATATGAAGAAAGGCAGGTGCTTTTATGAACTATGCATTAATAATGTGCGGTGGTTCGGGAAGCCGCTTTTGGCCAAAGAGCAGAAAAGCTTATCCCAAGCAATTTTTGAATCCCTTAGGACCCCACACCATGATACAATCAACATTTTCAAGAATCAGCAATCTCATACCCGTTGAGAATATATATGTAGTGACCAATAATAATTATGTGGACATTATAAGACAACAGCTTCCGGAATTGGCAGAGGAAAATATTATATTGGAGCCTATGCAGAAGGAAACTGCCACATGTATAGGATACTCTGCCGTGAAGCTTTTGAAAAAGGATCCGGAAGCAATTATGATAGTGCTGCCTTCAGATCATCATATTGAAGATGAAAAAGAATTCATCAGAACCCTTCAGCAGGCACTCCTCATCGCAGAAAACAATAAAGCCTTAATAACCATAGGAGTAAAACCTACAAGACCTGAGACAGCCTATGGATATATTCAGGTAGGTAAAAAAATAGATGGTCAATGGCCTATAGATACCCACAAAGTAAAGAGGTTCACAGAAAAGCCTAACAAGGAAAAGGCTATAGAATTTGTTGAAGATGGAAGGTATCTATGGAATAGCGGTATATTTATATGGAAAGGTTCTTATCTTTTAAAACAGTATAAAAAGCATTTACCTGATATGTATGATTCTATGAAAAAAATCAGGGATGGTTTAGGCACTGATGAGGAAGATTCTATAATAGAAGAAGAATATAAGAAAATAGAGGGGATATCTATAGATTACGGCATCTTGGAAAAATCAAAAGATGTTTATGTTATTAAATGCAATTTCAAATGGGACGACATAGGCAATTGGACTGCTATGGAAAGATATATGGAGAAGGATGAGTGGGGAAACCAGGTAAGAGGAAGGTTTGTCCATATGGATTCCAGAGATTGTATTATATGTGGAGAGAAGAGACTTATAGCTGCCATAGGAGTCAATGATTTGATTGTGGTAGACACTGATGATGTGCTGCTATTATGCAGGCGCGAAAGAGATCAGGATATAAAGGAACTCCTCAATAAATTAAGCGATCATGTAGAATTTAAGGAATATGTATAATTGAAAAGTCGCTAGTCACTAGTCGCTGGACTTTGGGCTTTGGGCTTTGGTATTCCTTTTGGGTTAGCTGTTGGTCATGGCTTTAGATATTACTCTGGGGTTTCGGCTCGCGGCACGGGGCCCGCGGTATGGATTTAGGTATCCCTTTTCCGTCTTGGTTCACGGTACGTGGCATGAGTTATATATGAGTTATATATGCAAAAGGCAAATAGGTATCGTATTTATAACCTATTTGCCTTTATAAGTAAGAATTATTTTTCCATGGCTTCTTCATAAGCCCTGATGGTTTCAAGAGCTGTTTTTTTCCAGGAAAACTGATAGGCTCTTTTCATACCCTTCAATGATAGTTCTTGGCTCAAATTAGTATCTGTCAGCACATCATACATCGATTGGGCTAACTGATCCAAATCATATGGATTCACAAGAATAGCACCACCATCAACTATCTCTGGAATGGAGGTTACATTGGAAGTTATAACAGGTGTGCCGCAGGTCATTGCCTCAAGGGGAGGAAGTCCAAAACCTTCATAGAAGGACGGATAAACAAAAAGGCTTGCGCAATTATAAAACAAGGGTAGGTGTTCATAGGGGATATAACCTGCAAATACAACTCTCTCTTCAATGCCCAATTCCTTGACTTTTTTCTTCATTTCGTAATGATTATCCTTAGAAGAACCTAAAATCATCAGATCATAGCGACCAGGCAGCTCTTTGTATATGGCTTTATAGGCTTTCAACAAGCCATCCACGTTTTTCCTTGGGCTAAAGCCTCCGATATAAAGAATATAGTCCGTAGAATAGTTATATTTATGTTTCAGCAAATCCCAGGCAGCATCCTTATCCATATGCTTAAACATGCTGTCTGCTGCTAGATATATCACCTTTATTTTTTCTTCCGGTACATTAAAATATTTTATTATATCATTCTTTGAATACTGGGAAACCGTTATAATCAAATCTGATTTATCCAATATAAAGGGCATTTCTGTAGTAAATTTCTCAAGATAACTTTTGCCGCAAGTCTCAGGCATTGTATATGGTATAAGATCATGGACTGTAACCACATATTTGGAATACTTTTTAAAAGGGAGGCCAAGGCCGTTTTGGGGAAGGTGAAAAACATCCGGCTTCAGCCTCTTCAATCTTTTAGGCAAATAGCATTCATCCCAGAATTTTTTGTTCCTTTCACCGAACAAAATAACTTTAGTATTCTTTCTGTTGGCAAAATACTCATATCCTCCATTAGGCCAGAAAAAGCTATAAAAGTTTTCCTTATCAATGGCTTGAATATTTTCCATCAACCTCATAGTATATGTTCCTATGCCGGTACCGGCATATAGTTTTGCCCCTCTTACATCTATGCAAATATGCATGAACTCACCTCGTTTTTAAATCTTGAGTCTCAATCTAAATATACGGCGCAATATAATATATTATAATCATTATTCCTAAATTTTGTGACAGAGAAGTGAGCCATGGCAGTATCATAGAATTTATCCTAGCATAAGTCCATATAAGATTTTGCTACATTTTTAAAGCCGTTTTCCATCAATACATGATATACAATGCCTCTTATTTCATATGATGATGTATGATAGTTATCTTTTGTAACCTGTAAAAAAATCTTGTTAAATTGTTTAGCAAGGGCCTGTATATCTCCTTCATTCATGTAACAATCAACTTTACACTTGCAATTATCAATGCTTTTCTTGATCTTCTCCATGTCGAATTCCTGATAAGTACCATTCTTTTTTAAAACCAACATTCAAAAGACCCCCTTTGTATTTATAAGATCATATTACCAAATTTTTCACAAAGTCACAATAGATAACAAGTCATAAGCACAAACCCTAAACCCTCATGTCTTGCGCCAAATCCATCAGGGATACCCAAAGCATCCAGCCCGAGTCACGGGTCACGAGTCAGGACCCTAAAGGAATACCAAAATCCAGTGACTCGTGACACGAGACACGAGACAGGACCCCAAAGGAATACTCTAGAGAAAATCTCAGCTCTGAGCTCTGAGTTCTGAGCTCTGAGTTCTACTATTGTAACCCCCCTGAAGTCTCCCACATATAATGATATATATATCAACTATAAGGAGAGGCATTACGATGGACTGGCAATACGTAGAGGAGATATATGGATTCAAAATCATAAGTGAAGAAAAGGTTAGAAAAATTTATAAACTGAATACAACTAAGGGTATAAAATGCTTCAAAAGGGCCCATGTCCGGAGAAGTTATTTCCTTTTTGTATTCTCCGCAGTAAATTATCTGATAGATAAGGGTTTTACAGCTCCCATAGCTTATGATAAGACCTTGGCCAATGACATATGTATAGAAGATGGAGAATATATATATTATGCCTTGCCTTGGATTGAGAGCAGGCAGTGCAAGTTCAAAAAAAGAGAAGACTTAATAAAAGCAATTGAACTTTCTGCAGGGCTTCATAAAGCTTCAGTCGGTTTCAAGCCCCCTGAAGGATCGAAACCCAGAATATACTATGGAAAATGGCCTCAACACTTCAAAAAGAGACTAGACGAAATTAAGCTTTTTAAAGATATCATAGAAGCAAAAGAGAATAGAGATGAATTTGATGAAGCCTATTATCCTCTTATAGATTTTTTCATGGATCAAGGCTATGAAGCCATAGAGCTCTTAGAAAAGAGCAGCTATTATGACATTTCCCAAAGAGCTAAAGAAACAGGCGAGTTTTGTCACCATGATATGGCAGAGCATAATTTCCTCATTACCCCTTCGGGGGAGATGAGAATAATTGATTTTGACTACTGTATAATGGATACCAGGCTCCACGATGCTGCAAGCCTTGTAATCAGAAATATGAAGCATGGGGTGTGGGATATAGCCAAGGCAGATTTTATATTAAACCAATATTCAAAGCATCTTCCAATAGACCATGAAGGATTAGAAGTAATAAAATATTTTACACTTTTTCCCCAGGATTTCTGGCAGGTAGGACTTCAATATTATGTGGAAAAACAGCCTTGGACCATGGATAACTTCATGTCAAGACTCAATAATGTAAGAAAGGATTTTGAATTAAGACAAAATTTCCTTAAAGAGTTTCTCAGGCTTTAACAATAATTAGAGGTGATGTTTATGGGAAAAAGCAGTAATCGCAAAGATAGCAGAATGCCGGATGACGAGAGATATTATTCACAATCTCCTTCGGAAGATGTGGATTTTTACAAGAGAAGGATAGATGAATTGGAAGATGAAATAAAGATGCTGAAAAAGCTTGTAAAAAAGAGAGAGAAATATGAGGAACTATTGAGGGAGAAAGAACAATTAGTCAATAAGAGGCTTAAGGGCAGAAAGAGGTGATAGGGTGTCTGGAAAGCATGGGAAGTTTAAGCGAAGGGAAATAAGAGACTTAATACAAAAGGAATATGAACTTAAGATTCATAACATGCATGAAGGAGATAAAGGAATTCTGATCTATACAAATAAGGGAAACAAGATTTTTAAAAGGGTAAAAAAGGATGAAGCTCAAGTGCTCTTTATTGCTTCAGCCTATAATCATATAAAGAACAGAGGCTTTACAAATATTTCATCCCTGTGCAAAACTCGGGACGATAAATACTATACCCGATATGATGGGAATCTATATGTTCTGGAAGACAGCATGAAAGGCAAGAATTTCTCAATAGCATCTGAAGAAGGCGGAAGAAAAATCGGAGAAATATTGGCCAGATTTCATATTGCAGCGGATAACTTTATACCTGTCACCGGCAGCAGAGCAAAGGTGGATTGGGGCAGATGGATAGACAAAATCAAGGTACAATCTGTTAGACTTAAAAAATTTAAGGAAATTGCTCAAGAGAAGTCTCTTAGAACAAAAATAGATAATATGTTCCTCAAGCATGCAGACCAATACATCAAAAAAGCAGAAGAGGCATATATATTGTTAAGGAACAGCTGTTATATGGAAAAGGTCTATAAAGCCATGCAGACAAATCAGCTGTGCCATAAAACCTTTAAGAAGCATTCCTTGATACTTCTTGATGATGGCGACATTTTCGTAACTACCATGGAAAACTGCAGCTATGATATTATCGAAACGGATTTGGTATCCCTTATGGAAAGCTGTATAGGAAGCAAAGCTTTGCCTTATCTGGAAAGCGTTATCCAAGGTTATTCCTGCATAAAGCCTCTTGATGCCGACTCAATAAACATAATAAGAGCATTGCTTCTGCAGCCCGGTAGGTTCTATAAAATAGTGAACAGATATTATGGAAAGAAAAGGAACTATAATGAATATGAGCTTATAAAGAAGATGGAAAGAAGCCTCAGAAAAGAAGAAAGAAGGAATGAAATAGCAAAGAAGCTTGAGGAAGTGATTAAATGACCATTGATACATTCATAATAGAAAATAAGCAGAAAGACAGAGAGATACTTTCTGATTATAATTTGGATCTGGAACTTTTCAACTTGTTAGGCTTAGATGTTACAGATATAGTTCCTGTGAGGAATATTTTCCGAATAACCACACCAAAAGGTATGTTTTCTCTTAAGAGGGTAATATACCAAAAAGAAGAAATGGACTTCATAATGTCTGCGGTAGAACACTTAAGAAAAAATGGTTTTGAAAATGTGATGGAGTATATGACTAAAGATGATGGAAGCTTGTTTTATGAATATGATGGTGAAAAGTACTATCTCACCAAATGGGTAGACGGCAGAGAGTTGGATTACCTTAATCCAATAGATCTGAAATCAGCAACCCATCTACTTAGCCAGATGCATAAAGCTTCACAAGGCTTTGACATGTCTATAGCTCCTGAGTCTAGAAACTTCCTGGGAAAATGGCCTGAAAACTTCAAAGAGCGGATATCAGAGATGAATGAAATGAAGTTCAGAGCATTATTAAAAAAAGGTAGAGCCCACTTTGATAAGATATATCTGGAATTTGTGGATATGTGCCTGGAGGACGCTCATAGAGCCCGGAAGCTTCTCATGGATTCCCCCTATGAGGAACTAGTAAGCAAGGCAAAGGAAGAAAGTGGATTTATACATCATGATTATGCCCACCACAACCTGATACAATCCTTTGATGGCAAGCTTTATGTTTTGGATTTCGATTATTGCGCTGTAGATATAAGGATTCATGACTTAGGAAGTCTAATAATCAGAAATATGAAAAAGACGGGATGGGACATAGACAAGGCCTTATATATTATAGAATGCTACGATAAAGAAAGTCCCATAAGCAATGATGAATTGAAGGTGCTTGTGCCCTTCTTCCTCTTTCCCCAGGACTTCTGGCAGATATCCAGGCAATACTATATAGAAAAGAAGGATTGGGGAGATAGAGACTACTTAGACAAGATGAATACCAAGTCCCAGTACACAATATCCAGGAGGGAGTTCATAGAAGAATTCGAAAAGCGAATCTAAGAACATCAAAAGCTCAAAGCCGACACTTTCAAGTGCCGGCTCTATTTTTACTCAGATCTCTGTTCTCTGAGCTCTAAAACCCCGTACCCCGTGTCAAGACGCAAAAGGAATTCCCTAATACTAGAGACTAGCGACAAAAGACTAGAGACTGACCCAAAAGAATACCCTGGAGTAAATCTGAGTTCATAGCTCAATATCCTAAAGAAATACCCAAGGTTATGACCGGTGACCAGCGACCGACAACCAATGACTGATTTATAGCTAAAGGTACAAATGAATCGTCCTTTGTTGTGGGGAAAATTGAATTTTATAAATTTCTATTGACACAATACTAAAACAGAGGTATTATTAAGCTAATATATTACGTAATACGAAATATTCGGGTGATGAATCAATGTTTGACTTGGATAATATTATAGATATATTTATAGATAATCTTAAAAAGCTTTTCTTTCCTGAGGAATGGATAGAGCTCGATATGAAATTGTCCAAAACCGAGGTTTTCAGCATCCTGTATCTGGATAAAAGGAAAGAAATCACCATGAC
>NZ_JAWLCK010000009.1:37221-45541 GCF_041687175.1 Lutispora sp. | reverse complement strand
ATTCAAAAACAAAGTACATAGGATTGCTGGGCTATCCATTGGGACATAGCATTTCACCTGTTATGCAGAATGCAGCCTTTGAAAGTAAGAATATAAATATTGTTTATATTGCTTTGGAAGTTAAACCTCAGGATCTGGAAACAGTTGTGAAAGCTATACCTAAGATGAATTTTGCAGGTTTTAATGTGACAATTCCTTATAAAATAGAAATTATGAAGTATCTTGATGAGACAGACGATTTGGCAAAGTTTATAGGAGCAGTTAATACGGTAGCAATAAAAGACGGAAAGATGAAAGGATACAATACGGATGGCATAGGTTTTTTACGTTCTTTGGAAGAACATCTGAATATAAAACCTGATGGCAAAAATATATTTATTCTTGGAAGCGGCGGTGCTTCAAGGGCTATTTCTATGACTTTGGCAATGAATAGAGCAAGAAAAATATACATCTGCAACAGAACATTTGAAAAAGCAGAAGCATTGGTAGCTGATATAAATAAAAGATGCGGACAAATCAGCCAAGTGGTTCCCATGAACAATGAAAGAATGGCGGAAGCTATATCAGAAGCGGATATCCTGATAAATACCACCAGTGTAGGAACACATCCTGATGTTGATGATATTCCCATAGACAAAGATTTATTGCACAGTAATCTTGCTGTATGTGATGTTGTATATAATCCTAGGAAAACAAAGTTGCTTTTAGTAGCTGAAAAATTAGGCTGCAAGATTATGTCAGGCCTCGGTATGCTGATTTTCCAGGGTGCAGAAGCCTTTGAGATATGGACAGGAGTTGAGGCACCTGCTAATACAATGTTTGAAGCTGCAGAAGCTTTCTATAATCATTCAGTTTAGATTTAAAAAATAAGTTTCAAGGCTTCCAAGTAGAAGCCTTGTTTATATGTTTCATTGTTTATATATACCTTTAAATATCATATTAATAAATTTATGAGCAATTTCTAATCTTTCAGTATTATCAGTGATGCCTTTATAGTACCAATATTTAATTATGTTGTATTCTGCAGTGGTAAGTAAATATGAAGCAAATTCTATATCAATACTTTCATTAAGTAATCCTTTATTCATGTCTCTTTTTAATCTGTTAAGATTTAATTCCATAAAGTTAGCTAATGCATAGTCAAAATAGAATTTTTTTATTAGATCATCGTTATCATTACTTGACAGCACATCTAATAATTCTTTTTCTCTATCATCCAGAATGGAATTATCTTCAGAAATTTTTAATATCTTTAGGAAGATATCTTTAATGTTGTCTTTTTCATTGAAAACATACTTTTGCTTTTTATCAGCAATATTATTGATTAAGAACAAGAACAAATCATCTTTATCATCGAAATACTCATAGAAACTACCAATGGAGATATCAGCTTCTTTGACTATTCTTTTTATACTAGCTTTTTTATAATTACTTTTATATGTTATAAATTCATCATAGGCAGCATTGATGATTCTATCCCTTTTCTCTTGATCCAGCTTAAAAAAGTTATCTTTTGGCACAGATTACTCACTCCATTATATATTATTTGACTTTAGCAAATGGATTTTATCCGATTATAGTATATATATAATAAAAGTTATGGTCAATTAAGTTTAAAAAAGAATAATATGGGGATAAAGAAAAATATTGATTTAAACCATAAATTGGCTTATAATAAAACCGAACCGGTTCAGTTTTTTTTATAAGCTAATTTTTTTTACAAAAATCAGGAGGTGTATTGATGATGAGTAGTTTCTCTAAGGATGGAAGCACTTTTGAGAATCAGAAAGAGTTTACCTTTCGCGCAGTTCTATGGGGAATAATAGTAGGAATAATTATGATGGCACTTCTTATATACCTGGCTGCTGTAGCAGGAATGGATCTAAATGTATCTCCTGTAGCTTCTGTTTTGGGGGTGATTTTGATTCCTCTTGTAGGAGGTGCTACAAACAAGAAGGAAATCAACATTATGCAGACTACTGCTTCAGCTGTTGCTCTTAGTTGTTCAGGATTGGCTGTAAATTATATTTCTGCTATATTATTGGGTTATGAATACAATTGGTATTCAATTATAATTCCTTTGTTTTTGGCTAATATGATCGGTATATGCTTTGTAACATTGATAAGAAAACAAATGGTTGAAGATCCTAATTTGCTTTTTCCGCAATCGGTAATGTGCAAAACTGCTATCGATAACGCTGGTAAACTTACTGGTAGGGACGCAAAATTACTATTTCTTTTTACATTTATAGGTTTAGTAGTTGTATTTCTACAAAATGTTGTAGGTATAATTCCAGTTGTATTTGATTTCACTAAATTCTTGCCAAAGGGTATGGTTATGGGAATATTGATGATGCCAATGATGCTGGGAATGGGTTATATATTAGGATTTAAGATTAGCATAATCCTATTAGCAGGATCTTTGATTTCAAATATCATACTTGCACCTATTGGAACAAATTTAGGTTGGTATACTAATCCGCAAGTTGATTATTCAGCTATGCAAAATTTTAATATACCTATAATGATAGGCATGTCCCTTTTTGCCTCTGTTATACCGCTTTTAAGGCAGAGAAAAGCCTTTTTTGAAGCATTCAAGATAGGTGGTAATGGTTTAGGGGAAGAGTCAAAGTTTATATCAAGTAGATCTCTTATTTTGTGCATGGTTGTTTGTAGTATAGGAATATTGGTTTTTTATAAAGCTGTTTATGATGTTAACCCACTTTATATGTTATTTTTCCTTGTTTTAGGAATGGCTACTGCATTGATAGCAGTTAGGGTGCAAGCAGAATCAGGGCTCAGTGCTGCTTTGGCCTTTACTATATTCCAGATAATAGTAGTATACTCAATTATTAAAGATCCAATAATAGCCATACTTATATCTTTCATGTCTGGAGCCATAACATTGTTAGCTCAAAATACAATGATGGATTTAAAAACAGGTTATATGCTGGATGCTTCTCCTATAAAACAAGTGTGGTGCCAAATAATAGGAATCATACCTGGAATAATTATTGGAACAATTTTCTTTTATGGTTTATTAAAAACTTATGGAACAACCTCTGAATATATGTCCTATCCTATAGGAAAAATGTATTACGCAGTTGCATCAGGCTTATCAGGAACTGCTGGAGCAACTAATGTTTTTCATGCTGGAAGATTTATATTAGGTAGTTTAATAGGAGTTGTTATGTCTTTTATAGGTTTGCCTGCTGGTGCATTAGCTATTACTTTGTATCTCTCACCTGCGGTTGTATCAAGTGTTGCTGTTGGTGGCGTCATTAGGGGGATAGTAGAAAAAAGCCTAGGAAACTCAAAGGCTGAGTTTTATAATAATGCGGCGACTGGTCTTGTTGTGGGTGATGCGCTGGTAGCAGTTTTAATAGTTGTTATGTCAATGTTGATGTGACAATGGAAGGAAGGAGGTATTAGATGAAATATCAGAGATATGATGATAGACCTCTATTATTAAAAAGTGCAAACATCATTGATTTATATAGTGGTTATATCCACTATAACAAAAATATAATTGTTTACAGCGACAGAATTATTGATATTCAAGATTCTGTTTGTTTGCAGGATGATACAAAATATATGATAGTAGATTGCACTGATAAATTTATTATTCCAGCTTTATGGGATATGCATATTCATATATTATGCAACGCGGATTTGGCAATTCCCCATTTGCTGGCCAACGGTGTACTAGGGATAAGAGATATGGGTTCTTCCTTTAAGGAAATAGAGAGTTTACGAGCAAAACTAAAAGAAAATTCCTTACCAATGAATGTTTATGTAACAGGCCCTATTTTGGATGATAAAACAATTCCAGGTATTGATAGTAGAATTAATATAGCAGAAACAGATGATGTATTATCTGTAGTGAAAGAATTATATGAATCTGGTTCTGATTATATCAAGGTTCATTATAAGGTACCCTATGATAAATATTGTAAGTTACTTAAACATGCAAAAAAATTTAAGCTTCCTGTTGTAGGGCATGTGCCTTATGATGTCAGCATAATGGAAGCCATAAGGCTTGGACAGAGAAGTCTAGAACATCTTTCCGGAATATTTCTAGGTTCCTCATCTTCTGAAGATGTTTTGAGAGAAAGATATGTAACTGCAGAGAATAATATGTTAGCAGAGCTTAATGAGAAAGAAGCCGCCGAGACTTTTGATGAAAATAAGTTTGAAGAGATTATGAAAGCTTCAATTGAGAATGATGTATATTATACTCCTACTATGAGGATTATGAAAGCAGCAACTTCAGAACTCATAGATTCAAAACCAGAGTTTTATAAATATATATCACAGGAACTGATAGATTTTATGGAAGATTTCACGAAAGAATTGAAGAAGTTTAATCTTATACCATTTTTTGATTATATGTATGAACAAAAGATGAAATTGTTAAGTAAAATACATGTTTTAAAAGTACCCATAATGGTTGGCACTGATTCTCATTGTAGCATGTTAGGGGATCAATTTAAGATATTTTACGGTTGCAGTGTACATGAAGAGATGCAGGAACTTGTCAATTGTGGATTTTCAAATCTGGAAGCATTGCAATGTGCTACTATTAATCCGGTAAAATTTCTTAATATTGCTGATGATTTTGGAAAAATAGAAACTGGGAAAATTGCAGATTTTCTCGTGCTGAATTCTAATCCTTTGGAAGACATAAAAAATGCACAGGATATCGAATACATCGTTTTGAAAGGTATGCTAAAACCGGTTAAAGAGTTTATTTGAAACGAATTTTTATTAGGGCATGAGCTTAAGAGTTACAAAAATCAATTTCTTTGTGAACTGCACATATGCTTATTCTTTAGTTACTGTAGCTTTTTTAGGTACAACAAAATCAATAGTATAGGGGAACGCTATTGTAACTGCATATTAGATATGTGCTGAAGATATGTTGTGAGCTTTGTTAGCAGTTCTTAGCGAAGAACGAACAAAAAAACCGTAAGGCTGGCACGGAGGCCAGCCTAGGCATCCTGGACAAGGATGTCCTTTGGATGCCGTTAGGCTTTTTGTGAGTTCAAGCTATAGAAATGCCAAAGCGAACTCTTATATCTGAAGTACATATCTAATATGCAGACAGGTGAGCATTAGAATGTCACCTGTGACCCGTAGGGTTACCAAAGCAAATATTTTATGCTATATTATATATTACTTAGATTGACTATGTAAAAGTAACTGTATGTAAGCATGAGAGCAAAAAGATGCTGTCTTAGCGCTTCAACTTCTCCAAAATCATTGGCCCAAGCTTTGTTATGCTTCCTGCACCGACAGTCATCACTATATCGCCGGGATTTACATTCTTGACCACATAATCTGCTATATCGTCAAATTCTTTCATATATATTACATTATTGCTAATCCTATTGGCTTCTTCAGCCAAATCTCTTGAATGAACTTCCCCTGTATCCTTTTCTCTGGCTGCATATATATCTGTTATTATTACATGGTCAGCCTCTTTAAAAGAAGATGCAAATTCCTTAAAGAGCAGCTTTGTCCTTGTATAGGTGTGGGGCTGGAATATACACCAAAGCTTATTATGGGGGAATTTCCTGGCGGCATTCAGTGTTACCCCTATTTCCGTGGGGTGGTGGGCATAATCATCAACTACAGTAATATCCTTTACCGTTCCCAGTATATCAAACCGCCTATGGGTTCCTTTGAACTCCATTAGGCTTTCACGAACCACATCTGCAGATATATCAAAAAAGTCAGCTACAGCAAAAGCTGATAAGGCATTTAGAACATTATGAAGTCCTGGTATTTGCAGTCTGAATACACCCATATCCTTTCCTTTTTTCACGACTCTGAAGAAAGGGTGTCCAAATTCGTCAAATCCAATATCCTTTGCCATATAATCTGTTTCATTTTCAATGCCGAAGGTTACCACATTACAGTTGGCGTGAGGTATAACTTCCATCGTATTGCTATCATCAGCACAAACGGCCAGACAACCTTCCTTGGGGATTAATTTAATAAACTTTATAAATGTGTTCTTTATATGTTCAATATCTTTGAAGTAATCCAGGTGATCTTCATCTATGTTAAGTATTATGCCGTAGAAAGGATAAAATTTTAAAAAGTTCTCCATATATTCGCAGGCTTCTGTTATAAAATATGGACTATCACCTATTCTCACATTTCCTCCGATAGAATCCAGTTCTCCTCCTAGAAGTATAGTGGGATCTAAACCAGCATTCTTGAAGATGATGGATATCATCGAAGTGCTTGTGGTTTTTCCATGGCAGCCTGCAACAGCAATACCATAAGAATATTCCTTCATTATACCACCCAGAAAGGCGGCTCTGTCTATTAAGGGGATGCCTAATTTCTTTGCCTCAAGTATTTCCGGATTGTCATCTTTTACTGCTGAGGTATAGACTACCAAATCAGCTCCATGAACATTCTCTGCATTATGTGATATTTTGATATTTATTCCGTGGGATTTTAGTTTTCTAATTATTGGGCTATCTTGCATATCAGAGCCCTGTATACTATAGCCTCTACTAAGCATTATCTCTGCCAGACCGCTCATGCTTATGCCACCGATGCCAACGAAATGTATGGTTTTAATACTATCTGATAAAAACATGATTTACACTCCCTAAAAGCAATATAATTCCAATGGAAACCTTTTATATTAAAAATATATTAACTATAGTACTATTATAGCCTTAATAATTTGACTGTATTTTAAATTATACAATAAAAATGCAAAAAAATATTTATATTATTTTAAGAAGGATTTCCGTAATAAAAATAGAAATGAATAAAAAAGAGAATAATGGAAATAATATTCGTATTTTAGAGGAGGAAGCACATGGAAAAGTTTAAAAGGAATGAAAGAGTTGCAGGCCTTATAAAGATATTAAGCGATAACCCTAATCATTTATTTAGTCTCAACTATTTTAGTGAATTGTTCAGTGCAGCAAAATCTACCATCAGTGAAGATATTGCTTCTGCAAGGAAAATAGTTGAACAAATATCCTTAGGACAGATAGAGACCATATCCGGTGCTACGGGTGGAGTTAAATACAGGCCTTATATCAGTAAGACTGATGCTATACGATTTCTCGATGAATTATGTGAAAAACTGAGGGATCCTAAGCGAATCATTCCTGGGAATTACATCTATGCCTCTGATATAATTTATGACCCTAATGTGTCATCAAAAGTAGGGGAGATATTTGCTACATATTTTATGAATAGCGGTGCTGAGTATGTGGTAACAATTGAAACAAAAGGGATAACTTTGGCTCATATGACTGCCAGAGCCTTAAATATACCTTTAGTTATAATAAGAAGAGAGAATCGTGTTACTGAAGGTTCTACAGTAAGTGTAAATTATCTTTCAGGCTCTACCAAGAGGATACAGACCATGTTTATATCCAAAAGAGCAATACCTGAAGGCAAGAAGGTACTGATAATCGATGACTTTATGAAAGCTGGAGGCACTGCTAAAGGAATTATAGGCTTGATGAAGGAGATAAAAGTAGATGTTGTAGGTATAGGTTTCTTAATGAAGACTGTAGAGCCTAAAGAGAAGCTTATTAGTAATTATATTTCTCTATTAGAAGTAGATGAAGTAGAAGAGCAGAAGGGAACGATCAATATCTATAAAGATATGATGTTTAGTTTATAAGTATACCTATTTTCAGAAAATTCCAAGCAAAAAGAAGGAAAAATTGAAAATATGGCGAATATTTTATCTATTAATTGACAAGCATTTGGACGGGAAGGTGGTGAGCAGTATGAATATAACTGATGTAAGGATTAGGAAGGTAAACGCCGAAGGCAAGATGAAGGCTGTTGTATCTGTTACTTTTGATAATGAATTTGTAGTGCATGATATAAAAGTTATCGAAGGACAGGAAGGACTATTTATTGCTATGCCCAGCAGAAAGACACCTGACGGAGAATTTAAGGATATAGCCCATCCTATAAATTCTGCAACAAGAGAAAAGATACAATCTGCAATACTTGAGGAATATGAAAAAGTTAAAGATGCAGAATAAATAATCGGTGCTTGCCATTAAAGTCCGTTCCATTTATGTGGGAGGGACTTTTTGCATATAAAAAATGGTCTGGTATCATATTTTACCTCCATTGAATATATATATATTATTGGTATTAATATGTGGGAGGTAATATGATGTTAGATAAAAGAAAACATCATCCGGAAGACTACATGTCAGATATGGATTTAGATGATATGGAAATGTACGAAATGGATATGCCAATGATGGGTTGCCCGATGATGCAATGCCCTATGCTGCAGTGTCCCATGATGCAGTAT